>JAUZQO010000046.1 GCA_030950925.1 Mariprofundaceae bacterium | reverse complement strand
TATAAGAGCAGAAAAAAAAGGAGAGTCGAAGCTCTCCTTTTAGATAACATGGTTGATGTTATTTGTCTTCGTGTTGAATGCCTGCTTCAATCGGTACAAAGCCAGCTTTTTCAAGCAAAGGTTGGCAAACCATGGTGCCATCGCCTTCAGTGAGCATAACAATTTTGTTGGTTTCAGGATTTTGCATCACTTGAGGTTTCGGGGTGCTAGAGCATGCTCCCAAAAACAACAGTGGAACGGCTACGCATAATATTTTTTTCATCGGAAAATCTCCTTTTAACGCTTAAAGGTCATGGGGATTTTGGAGGTTATAGACAATCAATGGAATCTCCACAAGTCATGATTGTGTCAGATAAAAACGTCGACAGGCATTGCCTGTGGTGAGTATTGCCAAATCTTGCAACGGCATATTTCGAACATCGGCAACACACTGTGCCACATGTTGAACAAACGTGGGTTCATTACGTTTACCACGCATAGGCACAGGTGCAAGATAAGGTGAGTCCGTTTCAATCAAGATGGATTCATCGGGTACTTTGGCAGCGATCTCACGTAGTTCATCGTTGCGTTTAAAGGTGATATTGCCTGAAAAAGAAATCGACATGCCCATATCCAAAGCCTTTGAAGCTGCTTTCCAGTTGGATGAAAAACAATGCATAATGCCACCACACGCTGCAATATTTTCTTCTTTGAGAATGCGTAAACAAGCTTCATCGGCATCACGCATGTGTACAATCACGGGTTTGTTTAAAAGATGGGCGGCTCGAATATGGGTGCGGAAGCGTTGCTCTTGTACATCGGCATCCACATGCGTACGGAAAAAATCCATACCTGTTTCACCCATGGCAACGCATTTTTCATGCTGTGCAAGCGCACAAATTTTCTCAACCGTGGGTTCTTGCTTCACTTTGTGATTGGGGTGTACACCCACTGAAAACCAAACATTGTCGCGAGCTTCCACGAGCCGAGTCAATCGTTCTGTTTGCTCCAATTCAACAGCCACTGCCATAATGCGGCTCACGCCTGCTTCTTGCATCCGTCCAAAGACATCGTCACGGTCATCATCAAAATGTTCAAAATCAATGTGGCAGTGGCTATCAAAGAGTTCCATTATGATGCCATGATACTTTTCAAGTGAGATAAGGTGATATGGTGCAAATCACCCAGTGCATGAGGGTTGCTCAAGACTTGAATACGATTGCGCCCAGCTTCACCCAATTCCGAAACAATCAAATCAGCACCCTCAAAGTTTTGTTGAGCTGTATAATCATTGATGGTAATGACACACTTTATGTCAGCAGCATGAGCAGATAACCAGCCATTGCCTGAATCTTCCAAAGCCAATGTGTTTTCAGCAGGGATGCCCAATTGTTCTAATGCATAGTTATAAATGTCGGGCGCAGGTTTTTTCAAAGGCACAATATCGCCAGCAGCCAAGACAGCAAAACGATCAAACCATTCTTTGCCCAAGGAGTGTTCAATCAAAGCATCCAGCGCAGCAGGTGTCGTGGTGGTAGAGATGCCCAAAGTGATGCCTTCTGCATAGGCTTCTTCAAGCAAACGAAGCACACCTGTACGCAAAGGAATCAAGCCATCAGCAATCAATATTTGATAATGAATGGTTTTACGCGCATGTAATGCTGCGATTTTATCATCAGCCATATCAGGCATGCCGCCACGCTCCATATCAAATTTCATGCGCTCTTTGCCACCCGTGACTGTCAACAGTTCACCATAGGTTTCAACATCCCAACGACGTTCCAAACCTGCTTCTTCAAATGCCATATTGAAGGCAACCCGATGCCCATCACGTTCTGTGTCAGCCAATGTGCCATCGACATCCCATAAAATACATTTTAACTCAGCCATGCTTACCCCCTCGAAAATCTGTGTGGCAAACCCTATGATACCGCCATGAGTACTACCATCCATCGAACCCCCGACATACAAACAGAAAAACCTGCCTTGAAAAAGCCATCCATGTATAAGGTTATCATGCTCAATGATGACTATACGCCGATGGACTTTGTGGTGGAGCTATTAACGCGATTTTTTCAACATGATGATGACAGTGCGAGTCGCATTATGATGGCCATTCATCAAAAGGGCTTGGGTATTTGCGGCATTTACCCCAGAGACATTGCTGAAAGTAAGGTGATGCAAGTGGAAGCATACTGCCGTCAACATGGGCATCCTTTATGCTGTAGTGTAGAAAAAGAGTCCGACGAATCCTAATATAGTGCTTTAAGTATGGAACTACCCTTTCCGTTCATGATCCAAATCGTCATCGCTGTCGTCACCCCCAAATGCTTGTGTCGGGGGGGCTATAGATAGATTCCCGATAAAATATTTCGGGAATGACGAACTAGGAGAGGTACATTGATACTTAAACGACTATAGTTAGGTAAGGAGACAAAAAAATGGGCATTTTAAGTGAAGAACTGGAACAAACGCTCAATTCTGTATTCCAGTTGGCGCATATACGCCGCAATGAATTTGTGACTGTTGAACATCTTTTGCTGGGATTGATGGAAAACTCAGCCTGCCAACAGGTATTGAGTGGTCTCAATACCAATATTGCAGCCTTAAAACACAAACTTGAAACCTTTATTCATGATAATGTGGTGATTTTACCTGAAAAAGATGGTGAAACCACGGCAAGCATTGGTTTGCAACGGGTGATTCAACGTGCTGTCATGCATGTTCAGGCATCGGGTAAGGAAGAGGTGACAGGCGCGCATGCCTTGGTCGCCATTTTTTCTGAGAAAGATTCGCATGCTGTGTATTTTATGAATGAATTGGATCTTCACCGTTTGGATGTGGTCACCTATATGTCACATGGCATGTTAAGCTTGTCCGTTGAAGAAACCAACCCAGAAACAAATGAAGAGCACAAGCAGCAACAAGGTGCAGGGCAAGGAAAAACGTTGCCTTTAAAACGTTTTTGCGTGAATTTAACCGAGCGTGCCAAAGCTGGACGCATTGATCCCTTGATTGGTCGCGATGCAGAGTTATCGCGCTGCATGCATATTTTGTGTCGCCGTCGCAAAAACAATCCATTGTTGGTGGGCGAAGCAGGTGTCGGTAAAACCGCCTTGGCAGAAGGTTTAGCCCTTCGCATTGTAGAAGGGGATGTGCCAGAAGTATTGTTGGATACCAAAGTCTATGCTTTGGATATGGGTTCGTTGTTGGCTGGTAGTAAATACCGTGGCGATTTTGAAGAACGCTTGAAAGCAGTGATTCAAGCCATTCACGAAGAAGAACGCGCTATTTTATTCATTGATGAAATCCATACCATGATTGGGGCAGGTGCTGCCAATGGTAGTGCCATGGATGCCTCCAATTTATTGAAGCCTGCGCTTGCCAATGGTGAACTGCGTTGTATCGGTGCGACCACTTACCAAGAATACCGTCAAGTGTTTGAAAAACAGTCGGCCTTGACCCGTCGTTTTCAAAAAGTGGATTTGGATGCCCCCAGTATTGCTGAAACCATTGATATTCTTCAAGGGCTTAAAAGTCGTTTGGAAGCGCATCATGATGTACATTACTCTCAAAAAGCCTTGGAAAGTGCGGCAAAGCTTGCGGCACGTTATATTCAAGAGCGTCAATTACCTGATTCAGCCATTGATGTGTTGGATGAAGCTGGCGCAGCGGTACACTTGCAAGCGGCTGGTAAACGTAAAAAACAAATCAATATCAAGGATATTGAAGCCACGATTGCCAGTATGGCACGTATTCCAACACGCCAAATATCGGCCACCGACAAACAAAGTTTACAATACTTGGAACGCAATTTAAAACTGGCTATTTTTGGGCAAGATTCTGCCATTGAACAGCTTTCCGCCAGTATTCGCTTGTCGCGGGCTGGGCTGTCTCACCCTGATAAACCCATTGGTAGTTTTTTGTTTTCAGGGCCAACGGGTGTGGGTAAAACAGAAGTGGTACGTCAACTCTCACGCATCATGGGCATTGAGTTGATTCGCTTTGATATGTCAGAATATATGGAAGCGCATGCGGTTTCACGCTTGATTGGTTCACCTCCAGGCTATGTGGGTTATGAACAAGGTGGTTTACTTACCGATGCCATCAACAAACATCCGCACGCGGTGTTGTTGCTCGATGAAATGGAAAAAGCGCACCAAGATGTGTTTAATATCTTATTGCAAGTCATGGATCATGGTAAATTGACGGATAACAATGGTCGTTCCGCAGATTTCCGCCATGTTATTTTGATTATGACCAGCAATGCTGGCTCATTTGAAATGCAGCAAAATAGCATTGGTTTTAATCCTGAATCCAATACAGGGCGTGATGAAGAAGCCATCAAACGTTTGTTTACGCCTGAATTTCGCAACCGTTTGGATGCCGTGATTCCTTTTGGATCCTTGAAAAAAGAAACCGTGGTGCATGTGGCAGATAAATTCTTGGTTGAACTTGAAATGCAGTTGCAGGATAAGAAAGTTGAATTGGATGTGAGCGATGAAGCCAAATCTTGGCTTGCGAAGCATGGTTATGATGCACAGATGGGCGCGCGGCCTATGGCCAGACTGATTCAAGATACCATCAAGAAAACATTGGCAGATGCTATTTTATTTGGTGGTTTGCAACAAGGTGGACTGGCGCGTGTGGTGATTGTGGATGATAAAATTGCCATTGAATATCCATCCATGGTTGAGGTGTGAAGCCTAAAAAAAATCCCAAGTCATACACACAACCCTTCAAACAAGATGGAAGTGGTGTCATTGAAATGTCAGCCATTGGGGTGGTGCATAGCCCGTTTAAAGAACGCTTTGCAGCACCACGCCAAGCGGATTTAGACAACCCAGCCCAAGGGATGATTGAATTGAAGGGTGGCTTTAATTTTGAGCAAGCCCTGACAGATTTGGATACATTCACGCATATTTGGGTGATTTGTTGGATGCATTTGAATCAAGGATGGAATCCAACCGTGATGCCACCGCGTGGTTCGGATGTGCGGCGTGGATTGTTTTCGACACGCGCACCCCATCGCCCCAACAGCATGGGCTTATCGGTGGTAAAGTTGAATAAAGTTTACAAACGTACCTTGTATATTGAGGGTTTGGATATGTTGGATGGCACGCCCGTCTTGGATATTAAACCTTATTTGCCGTATGCCGATGCCATGCCAGATGCCTCACATGGTTGGCTTGATCCTGAAGTCCCATTTCCTTTTCAACGGTCAGTTAAAACGTAGTACTGTCCTAAGTCGTTTTCGAGAATTATTTTATGTACTTTCTTTCATGGGTATACCTATTTATGGTGCGCAAATGAATACACTTGCCGCACTTCAAGAAGTTTCTATTGCCTATGTTGATTTTCAAAAAATGCTTGAATTTTCACGCTATATGATTGATTTGAAGAAAAACAGCGCATATCTCCAAGCGATTCAAGCCCATGTACCTGAAACTGCCGATGCCATGCATGATGAGCCATCCATATTGATGGGTTTTGATTTTCACTTGACGGATGAAGGTCCAAAATTGATTGAAATCAACAACAATGCAGGTGGCTTATATATTGGTGATGCGGGCTGGATGCAGCAAGATAAGCTATCCGTTTGGACGGATGAGTTAGAGACTCGCATTCTGTCCATGTTTCCAGATTCTTGGCAGAAGATTGCCATTATGGATGATGATGTCACCGCACAATATATGTACCCTGAAATGCAAGCCTATGCGGAACTGTTGCGTCAAGATGGTCGACACGTTTTTGTAGTGAACCCTGATGATATAGAGCTGCGCGTGGATGGTTTGTATGTTGAAAATCAACGTTTGGATGGCATTTATAACCGACACACTGATTTCTATTTGGACACACCTGAATTATCACATATTCGCGATGCTTTGATGGCAAGCCAAGTCAAATTGAATCCACACCCACGCAGTTATGCTTTGCTGGGGCATAAAGCACGTATGGTGGATTGGTGGCGAACAGGTTTATTGGAAAGCTGTGTTTCAAATGAACAGCTGGATATGGTTCGTCGAGTTGTGCCTGAAATACAGATGATGGCAGAGATGGATGCGGATGAACTTTGGGCATCGCGCAAAAAGTGGGTATTTAAACCCAGTGCAAGGCATGGTGGCAAAGGTGTCGTGTTGGGAAAAGCCATGAGTCGTAAGCGTTTTGCATCATTGGATCTGGATGATACAGTGGTTCAACAGCTTGTGCCTGCCAGTGTCGTCAGTCATAAAGATGTCGATTATAAGTTTGATGTTCGCCTTTATATGCATGGTGAACACTTGATTGCCATGGCAGGGCGTTTGTGGCGTGGGCAAGTCACCAATTTTCGAGAAGAAGGCAGTGGTTGGACAAAAATCTGTGTGCAAGAACCGCTCAACTGAATATATCAATTCTGATTCCGACACTCAATGAAGCGACTATTTTACCCGCACAACTGCTGATGTTTGAAGTTTTGGCTAAACAAGCGGAAGTCATTTTTTGTGATGGTGGCTCCAAGGATGGTAGCTTGGAGATGTTACAAGCTTCTCCTTTTCGTTGTGCCCAGAGTGAAGCAGGGCGTGCAAAGCAAATGAACACGGCTGCCCAATATGCTACGGCGGATGTGTTGTTGTTTGTGCATGTCGATAGCCAATTAAGCACCCATCACCTTCAAGCTATTGAGCGTGCGATGTCTGATAAATCTGTCGTGGGTGGACGCTTTGATGTGCGTTTATCAGGCAAGCATCCGATGTTTCGTATGATTGAGCGCATGATCAATCTACGTTCGCGCTGGAGTAAGATTTCAACGGGTGACCAATGTCAGTTTGTGCGACGCGATGTGTTTGAAAATATGGGTGGTTTTCCCCAGCAAGATTTGATGGAAGATATTGAATTTTCGAAACGTTTAAAGCATTTGGGGAAGGTGGCATGTCTGCATGAAGTGGTGGAAACATCCAGCCGTCGTTGGGAAAAACATGGGGTTTTCAAAACCATTGGGTTGATGTGGCGATTACGCTTTCTCTATTGGCGAGGTGTTTCGGTTGAACGCCTCGCCAAGATGTACCGTTAGCATTATCAAATGTGCTACAAAGCAAAAGAACCCCATGATTTTTTTGAAATTGAACATGCGTATTTAACCTGCTTTATACTGATGTCCCTCAATTTATCATAAGATTCACGATAAAATATTTCGGGAATAACGCTGGTTTTTGCTTAAGTGCGTAACATCAATTAATGATGTTCTGCATCTTTTTCCTTTGAAAACATCGCTTGGTTCTTGCTAATAATAGCAATCAAAATCGTGGAATAAATAAACGTCGATAACAAAATCACACCGATGACCACCGCTTTAAACATTTCTAAGTGTTCAAATGATGCGGGAATCATCATCAACATGACAACGGACAAACCACCTTTGATGCCTGCAAAGGTCAAAATACCCCACCAACGAAAGCTTACATCGGTCATTTTGTCGGTTTGATTCGTCACCCAAGCAAACAAACCCATCATCACAGCACGAATGATGGTGGTGGCCAAAAACATCACCAATATTTCAGTTTTATATTGCCATAAAAGAGATAAATCAATTACTTCTGCCATGGCAACAAATAACATGGTATTGGCAACCAAAGCCAAAAGTTGCACATCTTCTTTGGTTCTTACATGACGATCTCGCTCTTCCACAGACATCTTTATTTTAGCAATAGCCAAAGTAATGACATTGCTAGAGGTTGGTTTACTTTCGAATACCTGTTCAACCTGTTCAATCTGTTCATTATCATCTTCAATGGCTTTCATCATGA
Source organism: Mariprofundaceae bacterium (assembly GCA_030950925.1). Classification (GTDB taxonomy): domain Bacteria; phylum Pseudomonadota; class Zetaproteobacteria; order Mariprofundales; family Mariprofundaceae. The sequence continues at coordinate 6,450 of JAUZQO010000046.1, read as the reverse complement.
TGTGATTCACTGTAATGGTGGCGAAAATACAGGTTAAAATACCCGATAAGTGCATGTGCGAATTCATACCAAGCATATTCAAAAGCGTGTAAAAATGTTCGGCGAGTTCAAAAGAACCATAACCGACCATCAACAATACCATCATTTCGGCAGTACGGTTGATCGTTGTTTTCATGATCAAAAGACCCAAATAACCAAAACCAACGCCCAACGCTGCTGAACCCAAGACCACCAAAAGACTGACTTCAGTAATATACCCCGCAGTAATTTCGCCTCCATCCAAGGCATAAAGACCAACAAATACAAAAACAATCAATGCCGTTGCATCATTAAACAAACTCTCGCCTTCACACAAAATTTTTAATTGATGGGGCAGTTCAAACTTAGAGAAAATACTCACCACCGATACAGGATCGGTCGCCAATACCATGGCAAAAAGAACAATAATCGCTGCGGTTGAAAGGTGATATTCACTGAACAATGTATTGCCCACCAAAATCGCAGCCACGACCGAAAGTGCCACCGCCACCACTGCCAATGAAAAAAGACTTAAACCGTGTTGTTTGAGATCATCCACACTCAATTCAAGGGAATCTGAAATTAATAAAACAGGCAATAGGAACAAAACCAGCATGGCAAAGTGTTCGGCATCACCTGTAAGCATAAACTCTTCACCCAAAAATATATGAAATAAAAATGATAAAGAAATCAAACCCAAAGGTGAGGGGATTTTGAACTTATCTTCCAGTTGCAAGGCTAAATAGAGGATGCCAGCAATGGCAAGCAGGGTTGTAATCATAAAAAATCCTTTTCAAATGAAGTGGTGATGGTGGAAGTTAAGCAAAAGAAAGACCAAGGAAGCTTGGATGTTTTGCTTAAACCTAAAAAACACGAAAGTTGAAGTGAAAATAAAAAAGTTAAAACAAAATCTTATCTCACTCAAAATTCTTAATCACCAAAATCATCTTCGCTCCAATCATCTTGACTACCAGTCGATGTTTGAGGTGCGGGAGGATGACCATCATAAATCACATAGTCACGATGTTGTCGCCAGGCTTCACGGGTAAAAATATAAGGGTCAAGTGCTACTTCATCGCGCATGTTGGAGGCTTCCATCACACGTGAACGTAAATCAATGTATTTCATGACGGTCAGAGGAATCGTGACTTGTGGTGTTGTGATTAGAAACAACCAAAATGTCACATCTGTGGCACTGGCTGTAATAAAATCTGGGGTGTTTCTTAACGAATTCGGACCTAAAAGTGGATATTCAATATAGGCACTTTTGCCCACACCCCATACTGCCAAGGTCTGCCCTAAGTCTTCATTGTGTTTTTCAAAGCCAAGCGGTGTTGCCACATCTGCAATACCAGCAAAACCAAGCGTTGAGTTAATCATAAAACGAGTCGTATCACTGAAGCCTTGCTTCACTTTACCCTGTAAAAAATCATTCAACACCGTATTTAAATAGGTGGCATTATCAAAAAAATTCGATACCAACCCACGTGTCGGCTCACTGGCAATGGCTTGATAACCCAAAGCGATGGGTTTCAATGTTGCTCGATCCACCACATCATTCAAATGATCTGTTTTACGATTCATCCCCTCCAAAGGGTCATATTCATTTTGTGCCGTGGCACAGCCAGAAAGTATGGCAAGTATCAAAAAGGAAAATATATTTTTTTTCATGCCGACAGTATGCAAAGCCTGCATTGTTCATCAAGACATCATTAAGCTTGCAATACTGATATCTTATAGCCATAAATAGCCCATGTTTAAAATCATTTTCGGGTTATTTATTGTCGTTCCTCTTTTGGAACTTTATGTCTTGATTGAAGTGGGATCTGATATTGGTGGTCTTTCCACTATCATTTTATGTTTATTTACGGCGGCTTTGGGCGGCATTATCATTCGTTGGCAAGGCTTACGCACCTTAATGTCTGCACAACAAGAATTGCTTCAAGGTGGGTTGCCCGCCGAACATATCCTGCATGGTATTTTACTCGCCATTGCAGGGCTATTATTATTTTTACCAGGTCTCATCACCGATACTTTGGGGTTTTTATTGCTTGTTCCATTTTTGCGTCAGCAAATCATTTTACGTGCGATGCGCGATCAAAAAATAAAACATCCAACACATCACTCAGAGGTTATTGAAGCTGAAATTATTGAACCCAAAGATTTTCATATCAAATAACTGATATTACGCATTTTTACGCAATACATCGTTATTTTCAAGTACGTCACCCTCAAATGCGACCCTTCCCCACTGTCACCCTCGAGTGCTTTTGTCGAGGGTCTTTTGTTGCAATCCATAGATCCCCGATACAAGATTTCGGGGATGACGCGCTGTTTTTTACAAGGTGCGTAACATCGGTCAAATAATCAAAAGCTAAGTGTAACTTGCAATCAATATTTCAATATCTTGGTTCTTCACATCTTCTGCTATAAACGCTTCGCCAATCTTTTTCAACAACACATAACGAATACGACTACCCACATTTTTCTTATCATGCCCCATCGCATCCAACCATTGTATTGCTGTAAACTCAGGAGGATTCACAGGTAGTTTTAATGCCTGCAAAGCCTTGACCATGCTTTTTTCTGTACCCTTAGGCGCATACCCCAATTGTTCCGATAAACGCGCTGCCATACACATGCCAATCGCCACCCCTTCACCATGCAAGTAAGTCGTGTAATGCGTCATGGATTCAATGGCATGACCAAACGTATGCCCTAGATTTAACAAAGCACGCGCCCCTTGTTCTGTTTCATCTTGCATCACAATTTCAGCTTTATAACGACATGATGCAAGAATCACTTGATTCACGACCGCAGTATCCAATGCCAATAACTGTTGCGCATCACGCTCAATCTGATTGAAAAAATCAGCATCCCAAATCGCACCATATTTGATGACTTCCGCCAAACCTGCACGCAATTGATTCGGCGCTAAGGTTTGCAACACATCAGGATCAATCCATACCAACTTGGGCTGATAAAAGGCACCAATCATATTTTTTCCATGCGGATGACTGACCGCAGTTTTTCCACCGACGCTGGAATCCACTTGGGCCAATAATGTGGTGGGTACTTGCACAAAAGGAATACCACGGCGATAACATGCCGCTGCAAACCCCGACATATCACCGACCACACCGCCACCCAAAGCCACAATCGGTTCATTGCGAGATAAGCGTGCATCCATCAGCGCATCCATGATTTTTGACCATGTATCCACTGTTTTGAAGTGTTCACCATCCTCTACAATATGCTCAAAGACCTGCCATGATGATGCCTCAAGGCTATGTTTCACCCCATTCAAATAAAGCGGTTCGACCACTGTATTGGAAATGATGATACAGCGTTCAGCATGGGGAAATAAATCACGCATGGCAGCACCAAGTTTATTCAATGACCCCGATTGCAAATGAATATCATAAGAACGTTCATCCAATGCTACACGATAAATATCAGGTTTTTTCATGGTATCATCCTTCAAGTGGTGAGTTATATAGTGATTCAAGCATGGAACTAGCGTCATTCCCGAAATCTTGTATCGGGAATCTATCGATATAGTCATTCAAGTATAGAACTGTCATTTCCATATTCCCCAGTCGTCACCCTCGAGTGCTTGTATCGAGGTTCTATCATTAGATTCCCGATACAAGATTTCGGGAATGACGTGGTGATTTAATACTTGAATCACTATAGACCCTCGATACAAGCATTCGAATGTGACGACTACATCATGTATGATGTTTTATCCATTGCATCTATAATGGTATGAATCGTCTGTGGCACTTTCATTTTTCCAGTATCAATGCGTAAATCTGCACAAGATTTATACAACGGTCGGCGCTGCACATCCAATTCTCGCGCACGTTGCAGAGGCTTCACTCCTTTCAACAGTGGGCGATTCCTATCGCCCCCAATCCGTTTTGCCAACACCTCAGGTCTAGCATCCAACCAAATCACAAAACCTGATTGTTTTATAATTTGACGGTTGGCTTCACTTAACACTGCGCCGCCCCCAGTCGCCAAAAATTTTTTTTTCCCATCTTCGCATAATGTTTTCAAACATTCAGATTCCAATGCACGAAATGAAGCTTCGCCTTGTTCTGCAAATATATCAGGAATGGAACACCCCGCACGCTCAACAATCACTGCATCCAAATCCACACAAGAAACACCCAATCGAGCGGCTAAACGCCGCCCGATGGTGGATTTTCCTGCACCCATAGGACCAATGAGAATCACAAAGATTTCAGCCCCCATGCAGCATTGTTAAAGGGTGAATCTGGTAACAAACAAGCCGAAGAATCTTTAATAGCGTTTGGAAGTCTAAACTCAATCGTAGCTCTTGTTTCTGTGCCTGACACTAGCGTTTTCGCTGTAATCGCTGTAGTTACCCATTGAGCATCTGCTTTCAAATAGGTCAAATTAAACGTTGCGACACCATTCACATCAGTAATGACTGGTTTCAACGGCAAAGTGCCACCTGCCGAGTTTCCTGGCGTTAACACACCATCATTCGCAGCAGGTGTTGGTGCAGCTGTTGGTATTTTGCTTGCGTAAAGATCAGAAGGTAAAACTTGCTGCCCTGTCAAACGACTAACAAAATATGAGGCCATGATATTTGTTTTATTTTCACCAGCATCCAGCGTTAAATTTTTATTAAGGTCTTCGTTGGGTGTTGACTTCCATAGCGTTGTAGGAATGAAAACAGGTTGACAATCTATGGATCCTAGGCGACCACGATCCCTTTGCCAGTAACCAAACCGATAATAACTTGGCCAAGCTTTTAGCGTGACTTGCGCGCCAGACACCGCATTACCATTACTATCTGCAACCACTACTGCCATCATTATTTGATACGTTGCAGCGTTCAATGATGTAACTCTTGATCCTCGACCGATCACTACTGAGCCTGCCGTTCCACCCATCACAATATTGGTAATAGCATGCGGATCTACCGTTGGAAGTCCTGTCGTTTTCACCACTGTTGCATAAATATCCACCCCTTGCGCACCTGATGGCAAGGATCCTGATGTAAATGTTGATGTCGCCACACCTGACGCATTCGTCTGCACCAATACTGGGAAAATATTTTCCCCACCACCGACAGGGGTTTTCATCGTAAAAATTACAGGTGACTGTCCTACTCCTTTACCATTTGCATCCTTAACAGTTGCAATTAACTGCACAGAATTATTAACCGATCCTACACTGGTTGCCAAGACATTCGCACTTGCCTGTAAAGTAACCTTCGATGCATTGGCTGTGGTTTGTGAAATTGAAAAACGTGTTGATGTCACTTGCGTAGTCGATCCTGCAACCGAAACTTGAACAGTGGCAATACCTACAAGAGCACTACTGATATTTACCGATGCAGTACCGCCGACAGCCTTTGTTGTAAGCGTCGTCACTGTTCTATTTAATAAGCCCAAAGATGTTGAGAAGATCACTGATGCATTTGGAGGCAACACATTCGATACAGTAATCGTGTGTGACTTGCCCACAAACATTGCATAAGGATCTACCGCAGGAACAGAAACACCAAATGCAACACCTGTAGCATTATAGTTACGCGTTGCCTTAGTGTTGGCATCCAAACTAACAGTCAGTGTTTTAGTGCTGACTGTCGCTATAGCATAAGCATCAACCGTCAAAGTTGCAGATCCTGTTACATCCGTCGTTAGAGTGTATGGATCTATGTTTGTTCCATTAAAACGCAATCCCCCACCATGACTACTCACACTCAACGTTTTTTTAACAATAGCTTGGTTTCCTGCATCTTTTAATGTAATGGTTACAGTATCTGAAATTTTACCAGCAGTATCCAAGTTATTTTTAATACCTGATACAATCAAGCTCGTTCCTGTAATTTGAATCGGCAATATTAGTGATGATACACCTCCTGCAACAGCATAAACATCGGCTTGAACATTACTGATATTAACACCTGACGACAGTCCAACAGAAGCACGGCCATAAGCATCTGTTTGCATTTGAGATGCTGTCAAAAGTCCATGATTGGTATGAAAACTTACCCATATCTTGGACATCGCTGTATTGTTGGTATCTTGTAATGTCGCGGTAAGTGTAATGCTATCCTTACCATTGGTTAAAACTTTATACTTACTTGCTCTAAGACCAATTTGAGAAACGATGGGAGTCGTCGTGTTTGTACCTGTTCCCACAAAACTAAGTGTTAAAGGCGTTGATAATGTCGAAACTGCCAATGTCGCGACATTACCCGCAGCCGCTGCACCGCCTGCTGCAGGGGTACTCGGCACAGCCCCACCGCATGCGGCCAAAGAAAATAAAACTGCCAACATCAACAACCATCGCTGTAACACCATCCGACTCCACATATCACTACCTCTCTGCATCATTTATCCCCTTCAACATTCAAAATCTTCGGTGTTAAGAAAATTAACAACTCTG
>JAUZQO010000045.1 GCA_030950925.1 Mariprofundaceae bacterium | reverse complement strand
GCAGCGAAAAAGTTGGGCGCAACCATCGCCGTGAGGACAGTCATGATGACCAGCACCAGCATGATTTCAATCAGTGTAAAACCCTTACTATGGACTATCGTCATTCCCGAAGTTTTTATCGGGAATCTATGATTTAACAGGATCCCCGACACAAGCACTCGGGGATGACGTAAGGTGAGGGGGTACATTGATACTGAAATGAGGATATGTATTACTTTTCCCAATTCCCAATATCGGCATCAAAATCTGTGCCGCCTGATTTACCATCCGCCCCATACGATAAAATATCCACATCACCATGCACCCCAGGCGATAAATAAACAAAATCATTGCCCCAAGCATCTTTGGGCAAGTCATCCAAGTATTTTTTACCACCTTTGCCCGATGATGTGAGGGCTTTCAAACCGTCACTGGAGGAGGGATAATGACCTTTTTGTAAACGATAGAGTTTCAGAGCTTGTTGAATATTTTTCATTTGAATTTTTGTAGAATCAACCTTGGCTTCATCCGCGCGTTCAATAAATCGTGGCGCAACAATGGCCGCCATGACACCAATAATAATCAGTACCACCATGATTTCAAGCAAGGTAAAGCCACGTTCTTGGCTTTGAAAACGTGGGGGGTGTTGCATGTTTTGTGTTATGTGTTGCATTTTATTCTCCTATGGTTTTTATGGTTCTGCTAACCAAAAATCATTGCGTTGAAGCGAGTCATTCAGCCGTGTTTCACCTTCAAAGTCGATGGTGTGATGATGATGGACATCATCCGCCTCGTGAATCAAACGATCCAACATCAGCCATGAGGCGATCAGTGGTTCATGTGTTTGAAAAGCTTGGCGAGCATACACAGAACAGACGGGGTAGGAAGGGCAAGAACGCCCATCCCAAGAACCCAAAACCTGTTGATAAAAGCGAATAGGGAAAGTCTGCGGTGTCGCAGATGGAAAACGCATGGATTGCCATGTAAAAGCCATGATGCCACTGCACAAAGCCAAGAGTATATAAACATTCATCAACATCTTTATCGATTGAAAGATCACCATGGTTGACCCGACAACGCCGCCGCCTGCCACAATGGTTTCCACCACTGCATATAAGCTTCCATATTGCCGCGTTCGCTCAATGATATAGCTGAAAAAATACTGCCCGACCATAGCCAAGCCGTGAGCAATACAAAAAATACGGTGACAGGCCCCATGCTTCGTTTCCATGCCCAAAGCGTCATGATCAACATGGGAAACACCATCAAAAAAGCGACTTTAGCATCATGCCAACGACCTAAAAAAGCATGCCCACCCCCTGGTAAAATGATGCCTAAGCTACCAGCCAACCAAGGATTGACGCTTACAGGCACGGGATGTTGTTTGGTAAAAACTGTGGCAAGCATAAGGTTGCTATTGCCTTGAGGGTTTGGCAATTGCGTGCTTTTCTGTTGTTTGAGTTGCAATAGGCTTGCCGCTGCCAACATGCGTGATTGCCAAGCATCGACAGGTGAAAGCAAGGCACTGGAAGCTTGTAAGGCGGCAATGGCTTCGGATGTTTTGCCTTGCGCCGCCAATTGAATACACACATGATAAACGCGGGCAGGTGCTTCATTGGCTTGGGCGATGGGGAGAAACATCGGCATGAGTAAGATATTAAAAAAAAAGCCAAAAAGAACCAAAACTATATGGTTTATAGATCGATTTCCGATTGCTGCGACAGGCTCAGCAACCCGTTCATTGAGCTTGTCGCAGTATGAAAATGACGTTTGGGGTGTATTGTATCGAGGGCAACCACAAGGGTTACCCCTACGGTATGATGGGGTTAATGGGATGAAAAGCATGTTATTATTGACCCAGCATTGGGCAGTGAATAGCAATCATATTTCAGCATCAACGCACCAAGCTATTCATTTCAACAATCGGCAATAAAATCGCCACTGCCATCAAGCCCACCATGATGGCCATCACCAACATCAATGCAGGTTCAACGATGGTTAAAATACGTTTCAAATTGCGAGAAATTTCTTGTTCATATTGGTTGGCAACACGAATCAACATACTATCGAGTTGCCCACTTTGTTCACCCACAGCAATCAATTGTACGGCAAGATGTGGCATTTTATATTGCCGCAAGACATCCGATAAATTGCCGCCTTCACGCAAGGATTCACGGGCGTGTTCGCCCATCTCTGTCATCGGCATGAGCATAAAACTTTGTTTGGCAATCAGCATGGCCGCAAGCGTGGAAACACCACCTGATAACAACATACCCAAGGTGCGAGCAAAGCGTGCCATTTCAATTTTTTTAAACAGCGGTGCAAGCAATGGTGTACGCAACAAAAGCTGATCACGGCGCAAACGAACCTTGGGATTACGCATCGCAATCAAGCTCAAAAAAATCAAGCCAGCCATGGATAAAATCAACATCAATCCGTAAGCACGAAGGAAATCCGAAACCGCAATAACCATTTGCGTCAACATCGGTAATTGCCCACCGCTATGCTCAAAGACGGATACAATTTGAGGCACAACCCATGTTAAAAGAATCGCCATCACCAAAAAACCAAAACACAGAATAATCACAGGATAAAGCACAGCAGAGAGTAAATCTTGGCTCATTTGTTGCCTTTTTTCCAATAAATCGGATAAACGCAATGCGACGGCTTCAAGTTGCCCTGTTTCTTCACCCGCCGCCACCATATTACACACCACATCATCCATGCCGATGTATCGCAAAGCATCGGCGAGGTTAGAACCTTCCAAGACCTGTTGACGCACAAAGCCAACCGCACGGCGTGCGCGTTTGTTTTCCATACCTGTTGCCACCGCTTCAAGCGCATCCGTCAATGCCATGCCTGCCGATGTGAGGGTGGAGAGTTGTTGTAAAAACAAGGTGGTTTCATCCGCATTCAAGCTTTGTTTTTGTGAGCCTTGTTTATCTTTGTGTTTATCTTGAAGGATGTCCAAACGCCGAACAATCAACCCTTGTTCTTTCAGTGTTTTGCGTGCGGTTCGTTCGGAATCAGATTCAAGCTCTCCGCGTTTTCGCCGCCCTTTGGCATCCAGTGCTTCCCAAGCAAACAAACTCATACTTCAATCACACCTTCAGTGGAGACTCGCAAAACTTCTTCCAAGGTGGTTGTACCCGCAGCCACATGTCGCGCCCCATCTTGCCGTAAACTGACCAGTTTTTCTTGATTCGCCAAACGCCGAAGTGTGGGCAAACCTTTGCCTTCATGGATGGCATTACGCATGGCATCGGAAATCGTGACCATTTCATAAATGGCGATACGTCCAAGAAAGCCTGTATTCATGCAAGCATCACAGCCCACTGCCTCATACATCGCTGGTACATCATCAGGCATCGGGGTTTCCAAGACAGCCCAATCTTGCGCCGATACCTTGCGTGCTTGTTTGCAATCAGGGCAAAGGCGGCGCACCAAGCGTTGCGCTTGTACCATATTCAAAGATGAGGCAACCAAATACGGTTCAACACCCATATCTTGTAAACGCACCACCGCCGATAAGGCATCGTTGGTATGCAAGGTGGCAAACACGAGATGCCCCGTCAGTGAGGCTTGAATGGCAATTTCAGCCGTTTCCAAATCACGAATTTCACCAATCATGACAATATCAGGATCTTGACGTAAAATAGAACGTAAGCCTGACGCAAAGGTTAAACCAATCTTGGGCTGCACCTGCATTTGCCCCACGCCTTGCACCTGGTATTCAATGGGGTCTTCAATGGTCATCACATTGCGATTGATGCGATCCACTTCCATCAAGGAAGCATATAAAGTGGTGCTTTTTCCTGAACCTGTCGGTCCTGTAATCAGTATGATGCCATGCGGTGACTGGACGGTGTCTTTCATCGTAGAAAATTGCGCTTCACTCATGCCTAAATCACGCAAGGTGAGCATTTTTGCACTACGATCAAGCAAACGCATGACCACACGTTCACCAAAGGCGGTAGGCAAAATCGACACCCGAACATCCACTTCACGCCCTGCAATTTTGACACGAAAACGCCCATCTTGGGGGTGACGTTTTTCAGCAATATCCAAGCCTGCCATCACTTTAATGCGTGATGTCATCGCTGCTTGCACCCCTTTGGGCGGATGAACAATACTGTGCAACATACCATCAATGCGAAAGCGAACCTGTACTTCCGATTCAAAGGGTTCGATATGAATATCGCTGGCACGATCTTTCATGGCTTGTGATACCACCGTGTTCACCAAACGAATCACAGGTGCATCATCTTCAGATTCCAAAAGGTCGCCGATTTCTTCTAGTTCACGCGATAATTCATCCGATTCGGACAAATCTTCCAACATTTGTTCCGCCGATGCCGAAGACATATCAAAAACCTGATTCAAATTCGCAAGAATCACATCTTTCGGCACAAGCACAGGTTGGACTTCACAGCCAAAAATACGGCGGAAATCATCCAGCAATGCCCAAGGCCAAGGCGTGTTGTCATCATCGGCAACAGCAATGGGGCAAGGTAAATCTTTCAATGGTAATAACGGCAAGACAGGGCCGTGACGCAAGATGGGCAGGCTAAACATCAAGGTGCGTTCAGTATCCACCTGTTCGGGCATAAGGCGTGCGATGCTTTGCATGAATCTTACTTCTTATCGCTTGTGTTCTGGGGGGCTTTCGATAATTCAGGCATGGTAAAACTATCATGCGGTGCAATGCCTGATGGCATCACATTTTTATCTTGTGGGAAAAGAATCGTACCGCCTTTGTTGGGGCGTTCGTATAGTGTTTTGATGTCATCATACTTACGATTGGTCAGTGCCTCAATTTGACTGGAACTCTTGATGATATGGGGTTTCAAAAAGACCATGAGGTTGGTTTTCCGATGCGAATTATTGGTGAACTTGAAGGGTTCGCCCAAAATAGGGATGGAGCCAAGACAGGGCACACGTTGCACACTGGTACTCTTATCATCACGAAGTAAGCCTCCCAAGACAATAATTTGCCCATCGTTGGCAAGAATCGTTGTTTTGATGGATCGTTTGTTGGTGATTAAATCTGTGCCTTGTACGCCAGTGTTCGTCGCAATGCTGGAAATTTCTTGGTATAACTTTAAGCGTACCGTATCACCTTCGGATATTTGCGGTTTAACGCGTAAGGTTAGACCAATATCTTTGCGTACAATGGTTTGAAAGGGGTTGGCAAGCCCACCTTGGGTTGAGTTCTTGCCTGTGATAAAGGGCACATTTTGCCCGACAATAATTTCAGCTTCTTCATTATCCATCGTCAGCAGGTTCGGTGTGGATAAAATATTGGTATCATCTTTTGCTTGTAAGGCACGCGCCAATAAGCCTAAATTTAAGAAGGTCGCACCACCAAATGTGACCGTGCCTTTCATCACACCGACAGCAAGACCACCCCCCGTATTAAAAGGATTCGCAGCCACGCTATTGATATTGGCTCCGCCTTGCCCCGTAAAGGATGTGCCACCAAAGGCTTGGGTTTTGTTGCTTAGAAGGTTGCCCAAACCGCGCCATTCCATGCCAAATTGCTCGGCAACATTGGCAGATACTTCTACAATCAACGCTTCGATCAATACTTGGCGGCGGCGAATATCGAGTTTATCAATAATATGATTGATGGCGCGCATATCGGAGGGTCCAGCGGTAATCAATAAAGCGTTGGTGGTTTTATCTGCGACCACTTTGACATCGCCTGCAAATAACGGTTTACCACCACCAGGGGTTTTGGGTGAACTACCACCAATCAACGCGGTGATGACTTTGGCAATATCTGCTGCCGTACCGTGTTTGAGATAGCGCACTTGCAAACGTCCACTATCCGATTCGGGGGCAATATCAAGGCGGTCAATCAAGCTTGCCACTTCGTTAATTTTTTGCGGTGCACCCACAATCATCAACATATTTCCGGGTTGTTGTGCCATTATTTTGAGCCCATTGGGCGAGTTGGGAGCCGAAGGATAAAGTTTACTCAATGTCGCGGCGAGTTTGTCTGCGGAGGCGTGTTGCAGTGTGAAAAGCTGCACACCCACCGCATCTTTGCGATCCAAAAGCTTGAGGATTTTTTGGATACGACGGATATTGCTCGATGAATCGGTGAGCAATAACATATTGCCGCGTGGATAAGCGACCAAATGACTGTTGGGTGAAATCAATGGGCGAATCAGGGCAACCAACTGTTGGGAATTGGCGTATTTTAGGCGTAAGACTTGTGTCACCATGGCATCATTGCTTTGCGCTGTACCTTGGTGGACAGGCACTGCTTTTTGTTTGCTTTCTGCACGCGGTACAATCTTGATGACACTGCCCGCTTGAACCGTGGCAAAGCCATTCACCTCCAAGACGGATAAAAAGACATTGTATGCTTCTTTTTCACTCATCGGTGTCTGGGAAACAAGGGTGATATTGCCTTTGACACGGTTATCAACAAGAAAGTTTTTATGTGAAAACTCTGCCACAAAATCAATAAAAGCCCGAATATCGGCATGTTTAAAATTGAGTGTGACATCAGCAGACCATGCCGAGGGAACCGCCGAGCATAAGAAGGCAATGAGGATGAAATAATGTTGAACAGACTTAAATAACATGTGAAATACCGTAATACTTATTAAATTTATTGAATCTGATAATGAATAGGAACAATACTACCCCCACGCAGCAACTCTAAATCAATGCTGGAGGCATGTTGCAAGGTTTGATACATGGTCATGGCTTGTTCGGCACTGGTCACAGCTTGCCCATTCACCTTATGAATCACATCGCCATTTTGTAAACCAATTTGTTCGTAAAGTGATCCTGGAACAATTTCCATGATGGTAAAACCATCGGATTTCCCTTGGCTAAAATGGGGGACTACGCGAGCTTGACTCAATAACTTGGGGAAATTACGCATTTGTTGATTAAGGTGGGAACGGCGAATCATGCGGCGTGGTTGGTAGTGTGGGCGTGGTGCTGAAACAATGGATTTTGTTGCGATGCTTGCACCTGATAGAGTCTTGCCTTTTTTCAAGGTAATGCGTTCAGATTTACCGTGATGATTAACAACAATGGCATTCGTTTCAACTTTTTCCAAGGTGACATTCGGTTGCATGGTGGCATGTAGGATGAAGAACTGTTGTTTGCGCTTGTTATTCATAATGACAATGGCTGCGGAACGCTCGCCTGCGACAATCGTTCCAATCAAGGTGATATTGAGCCGACTCACAACAACAGGTACTTGAATCACAGGTTGAGGTGTCACAACCGCAGTTTGGGTTTTCACACTTGGTGCAAGTTTGCCAAATAGAGCGGTGTCTAAATGGCGTACTGGGGTGTTTTCTGTCTGCTGTTGTTCGATAGAAATGAGGGGGGTATGATGATCCGTAGTGTCAGTGATATAGCCTGCCACAAGCCACGCCGCTAAAAGTACGAAGGTGATTTCAAGGCTGCGAGGAAGGTAAATAAAGTGTTTTTCAAGATTCATTACCAGCCGCATGAAACCCCAATTGAAGCGGTTTGCCAACGATTTTTTGGCCAAAGCCAACCATTGCTCGTTATTTGATTACCAAGTTCTCGATAATTGTAACTGGCTTGCAGTTTCCAAGGGCTTTGTTGGGGCTGATATGACCATGTCATGTGCGTCCGAAAACCTTGTTTGGATGTAAAAGCTGTGGCGAGTAGTGTGTTCGTTGTATGAACCCACGTTGGAACACCGATACTTAAACACATACGCCATGCTTGCCAAGGTATCATGATATGGCTATCCAACCACAGTGTTTGAACAGTTTCTATGATGGGTTCACCCGCAACACTTACGGGTACACCATTGACACGAAAGTTCTGTCGAGATTGTTGATGCCATTGATAAGATGTACCCAATCCCCATTGAATATGTTGCCACGGATGGGAAATATCAAATTTCAATTCAGATTGCTGAATGGATAATTGATTGTTTTGTGTGCTTTGCCTAAATGACCATTTTTCTTGAGATGATTGAAGGCTTTGTAAGCCTTGCCAACGACTGGAGAAAGACCACGTATGCCATATCATGGTGTTTTGAATAGCTGCTTCCAGCGCCATGCCTTGGACGTTGGATTGAAAAGGTGTACTGCCGATACCATTACGTTGAGGGGAAATTTCTTGGTATTGCCATAGTGTGGGGGCAAGAGATGCCTCCCAAGTGGCGGCAAAAGAATTACATGGTAATAAGACTAACCATGTAAAAATGAATAACTTCAAGGTATACAACTCCAATATTAAATGATTTAAAAAGTATATAAAAAAGGAGACCCCAAAGGAGCCTCCTATTTACGAATCATGCTAGAATTCTAATTTAATGAATCAAATATGAATCCAACATTTGTTCCATCACAAGGGTGCCATTAGCATCTTTCATGATTATCCACAATTCAGTATTTCCTTCTGTGATATTGGTATTTGTTACAGGGTCAAAGTAAGTGTACTTATTGAAATTACTCAAAGCGGCAAGCGTTGGGACTGTGACTGCTCCCGAGATTGGCAACAGTGTATCCACTTTATTGGTCGCTGAACCTACAATGGCCATGCCTTGTGAACCTGTAATTAATACGCTATTCGATCTGATAGGATCGACTTGGCGAAATTCTAAATTGAACGTTGCGCCAGTAGCACCAGTTGCATAGTTAATATTAGCAGCAAAACTAGATGCTGCTCCAGCAGTCAAATATTTAGACATATACGTCGCAGGATCCCATGATGCTGGGGTAGCAGCATTACCATATATATCATAACTGACATAAAAATAAGGCTGGAATGCAATGGTTGTCGCAGCGCCACCTTTATTTTGAGTTGGAACAATACCTGTTTGAGTGCGCCCCTGCCAAATATAGCTGAGCATCTGATCTCGTTGAGTGTTAATAAGTTTAGCTGTTGTTATCCCTAATGGGTTTACATTGATAAAATTGGTAGCACCTGTCGTTGCACTGGTGGAAATATTACCAAATTGAACCGTAGCTAAAGCTACACTTGGCGTACGAATTGCTCCTGTAGAACCCTTAACATTGATTGATACACCGCCATAGCCCCCGACAACATAAATAGCGTTTGTGGAGGTTTGAACTCCGCCACAAGTTGCACAGGTGGTGGGGTTGGGTGTCCAAATACTTTTAATATCAACTTGAATAACAGGGTGTGAAATATTTTTTGTATCTGTAAGTACAAAAGGTATTCCATTTTCTTTGGCTAGACTAACCGTAAATGTATCCTTTGTTGTACTATACGGATCAGTGCTGATAACCGTTACAGCCTTTCCTAAGGTGATGTTTAAAGGTACGTCTTTCATCCAAGTAGAGTATGGATCACCAAAATTATAATTACTATACATTTGGTTGTTGGGAGCATCTGCATAATGCGCGCTTGCCCATGTCCAAGGTCCCGTTAAAAAATCAAATGTAGCAGGCGGTGCTGTAAATGTTGCGGTGACATAATTTGGGTAGCCCAGCATATTGGAATAATAACCCATAGAATTATTAGCAGGTATCGTGGGATCATTATAACTACTATAATACACAACTTCTGAATTTTTGATGGCATTCACTGATGTTCCTGCTGCACCTGTAGTTCGAATACTATCGGCAATAGCGAGTGTGTAAGCACTGCCTGATACACCACTATAAGAATCCGTCCACATATTTACTGTACTCCACCATGTATTTGGTTTAGCGAAGAAATCTGCAACGCTTACTTGTGTAATGGCTGCTGCATTGCCATTGGTAAGGTTATTCGTTGTGACTTGGTTGATAGAAGATTGAGTAATCACGCCATTGGTACTCTTGATGCTTGCAGGCGCAGTTCCAATCGCAGAAGCTTTTAAAGTCCCGTTTGCATCATTTTCAGAAATGGCTTTTTGAGTCTTTGGATTGATAACGATATTCCCTAAATTACTATTACCACTTAAAGCAACCGATCCTGCAACTGCAGTATTTCCTGCTTGCACTAAAGAACCGAGGAGCTTTTGGGTTTTCCCGTCAAGAAAAATAATGGCATAGCTAATGCCTGATGTAAGTTTTAATGTGAATTTACCCGTACGGTCACTGGTTGAGGTAATCGTGTTGCCATTTTTATCCGCAGCAATAATCAATGCATTGGCAAACACTCCCTTGATAACAGTGTTTGAAGCCGCAGGGAGAGCACCAACTGCCACTCCAGCAACAGATGTTCCACTCACGACGACACCCGATAAACTAACAATACCACCTGCGGTGCCTGTTGGTGGGTTTGTTGCACCCGTTGTTCCAGTGGAACCTCCACCGCCACAAGCACTCAGTGTGAGTAATAATAGGCTCAATACACCTAAAAGTATTTTATTCATGACAATATCCCTTTTGAAAAAAATCAACATACAAGTTCATGCAAGCTGTCGGTGCGATAGATTAAGGTAATGTGTTAGCTTGTAAAATTTCATAATGATAGATGAGTGGAGTGGAGAAAGAGCGGATACTCGCTATGCTTGCCGCATTCCAAATATGAGGTATTCGAACATGGATATTGATGTTCAAAAGGTCGCAATGCTGGCTCGCATTCGCTTAATCGATGAAGAAGCCACTGAACTCGCCCCCCAACTTTCTAGCATCCTTGCTTATGTCGATCAGTTAGCCGCTGTCGATACAGAAGGTGTAACGCCGACAGCACACCCACATGATGCTGCGATGCCTTTGCGTGCCAATTAAACACCCGACCACGAAAAAGCTTGAACTTCAGGTGTCCTGCTGAAATACTCATGCCTGAGTCCTTCGACTTTCATAAACATTTTGCACGTGTTGCACTTGGAACTTGAAACCGCCGTTTAGGGAAATTACAAACAATGAAAAACACAACTGTGTAACATCAGTGACTTAAAGTTACTCAGATTCATGGCTAATCAGGTAACCTTTATAAAGCGCATTAAATTTCGATGTCTGCATCATCACTGGGTTTGCAGTACCCATATTCTGTAAGCGTCGCCAAAGAATCACGGCTTCGCTTTTCACCATTGCAGAAAAAGCGAAACGGTAACTTGGAATCATGACCTGTCGTTTTTGATAGCGATAAGGTTTTCCGGCTTGATTCAACTCTTTCTGCGCATCTTTGGCGTAGGCACTTAAATAATAACGCCCCAATTCCACACGATAAACAGGTGGTTGTTTTGAACTCGATGTATCCAATACTTCAGCATCCACATGCTTATTTTCCCACCACGTTTTTGCAGTATAAGCTGCCTTTTTGCTTGAAAACAAACGTACATCATCAAAAGCATGCAATTCAATGGGTTCTTTTTTACGAATCAAGATCAATGTATATCCCAAACCACCCAACTGATTTCGCATACTATCAACGGCTTTTTTCCAAACCATACGCCGTGTCACGACTCGCCATTGTCCACTATCTAAGGGGGCAATATTGGGAATCGAAAAGCGTATCCCTTGAGCTTGAATCCTAGATGCAGGAGGATTCCAAGCTTGCCAAGCCAACACCAACACCCCCATAATCCATACGAAGCTGAAAGCTTTACGCATGTTGAGTGTGCATCAGTGCCAGTAAATATAATCCTTTTAAGGTCAAATAGGGTTCCAATGCTGATATTTCAGGAATATCCTGATGAATACGGTTTGCCAAACCACCCGTTGCTACTACAGGGGCATCACGATATTCATCCAGTGCATGTAAACGTCGAATAATACCCGATAAACCATCCACTGTTGCCCAGTAACTGCCTGCTTGTATGCTACTCACGGTATCCCGCCCAATCAGTACTTGGGTTGCTACCACCGAAACCTCAGGCAACTTCGCCGCCCGTTGACACAGGGCTTCTAAGGCAATGTCCATACCTGGAATAATCAAACCACCTGCATAATGCCCGTTGGCTGTAATCACATCGAAGGTGGTGGCTGTTCCGCAATCCAATACAATCGCGGGGCTGCCGTAAAATTCACGCGCTGCAACGGCATTGGCAATACGGTCAGCACCCACTTCACGTGGGTTTTTATAATCCACAGGCATCCCCGTTTTCACATCTTTATCACCAATAAATGCCACATCACAATCGCAGACATGACAACAAGCATCGCGCAAGGCGATATCCAAATGCGGCACGACACTGGCAATCATAATACCGTCAATATCTTGTCCATCACATTGAAATTGCGTGAACATGCCACGCAACTGCCACGCCAATTCATCACTGGTGGCATGTGCATGGCTCGATAGACGCCAGTGTGACAGCAATATTTTTTGCTGAAAAAGCCCAAAGACAATTTGGGTGTTACCAATATCAATACATAAAAGTTTATCTGTCATATTTAGCAAACCTGCATAAAAAATCTTGATTGTGTAGTCAATAACCCAATCCAAAAATCAAAAAGACCCCCATCGAAATAGGAGTCTTCATCATGCACTTAATCCTTATTTCAAATAGCATGAAATAACGCGAATCAAAAAGGAATGTCATCATCCACAGGTGCGTTATTGAAAGATGGCGAATCTGCAAAGGGGTCATGACGTGTTGATTGCGCAGGTGCTTGTCCACCACCATGCGTTGGGAACCCACCACCTTGAGGCGCGCCGCCGCCTTGCTGAGCATCATTTCGCCCACCAATTAAATCTAACTTATCCACATTAACTTCAACAGATGTGCGTCTATTACCATCTTTATCATCATATTCACGGATACGAAGCTCACCACTGATCGCAACTTGGGTGCCTTTCACCAAATATTTCGGCAATTGCCCTTCAGCACGTTTACCAAACAACGAGCAACGCAACCAGTTGGTGCCTTTATTATCACCAAATCCGTAATCCACTGCGACCGTAAAATTACAAATTGCCATGCCTCCTGGTGTAAAGCGAGTCTCGCTATCACGCCCTAAACGACCTGTAAAACTGTAAATATTCATAATATTAAGCCCTCATTTTATTTTCAATCCATCATTATCCGAATCGTCACAGCAAGGTAGCCAGACAAGAAATTTATACAACTGGAAGTCACTTGGGCATGGTATCCCTCACTGTACCGTGGCACGATATGCACATGGAACTCACAAATTTTCTCACCGATGATGAACGTTTAGAACAAGACGGACTTGTAGCAGCCATTGATGTTGGCTCCAATGCCATGCGCCTAGGTATTGCAGCGCATGATGAAAAGGGTGTGCCTCAATTGATTCAGCGTTATCGAGAACCTGTTCGCTTGGGACACGATGCTTTCACATCGGAGTCATTTTCAACGCAAACCATGGATGATGCTGTACATGCCTTTCATCAGTTCAAACGTATTCTTCAACAGTACCATATTGAGAACTACCGTGCTGTTGCCACCAGTGCCATGCGTGATTCACGCAATGGTCAACAATTGATTGATAAAATTAAACAAGAGACTGACATATCCTTAGAACTTATATCAGGCGAAGAAGAAGCAAGGTTGGTACACTACTCCATCGCACGGCGCGTTGATTTATTACATCAATTTGTATTGTTGGTTGATATGGGAGGCGGCAGTGTTGAAGTCACCTTATGCGATAATGGCGAAGTTATTTCAGCGCAAAGCTTTAAGCTTGGCACCGTTCGACTTCTTGAGCTACTCGGGAAATCGGGGAATTTTAACACCTTATTATCAGAATATATGGAAAGTGTTCGCAATAAACTCAAAGAACAAATTGGTACACGACAAGCCTCATTATGCATCGCAACGGGTGGTAATGCAGGTGCATTGGGTAGCCTTATTTATCAATATTTCGATGGCGAGTCGGCAACATCCATCACTCGAAAACAACTTTTCCAATTGATTCATCACTTGGAGAATTTAAGCCTTGAAGAGCGCATGGATAGGCTACAGTTGCGTCCTGATCGTGCCGATGTGATCCTTCCTGCCGCGATTGTTTTTCATGAAATCATGTTGTTGGCAAATATTGAATGTATGATAATGCCCGAAGCCAGCTTGCTTGATGGTGTGTTGCTTGATATGATGGATACAGAAACAGACACCCAACATTCTCGACGAAATAATCTATTGGCAATGGCTCAAAATATGGGAAAACGCTTTCACATTGATCGTCATTATGGAAAAATTGTCGCCCATTTGGCTTTGAATATTTTTGATCAAAGTTATGAATTACATCATGTCCATCATCAAGACCGTTTGTTGTTGGAAATTGCAGCACACATCCATGAAATTGGCATGTATGTTCGCGTCGGAGGGCATCATCGGCATGCAGCCTACCTTATTTCTGCATCATCGCTCTTGGGCTTATCCGACCAAGACAAAGCTGTTTTGGCACAAGTGGTTCGCTATCAACGCAAGGTTTTCCCCAACGAATCACACCGTGATTTTTCTCAACTCAGTGACCAGAATCAACAACGGGTTAAATATTTGAGCGTCTTTTTACGTCTTGGTATCGCCTTAAACAAGGATCGACGACACCGTATTCATCATATTCATGTTGAATTATCCGAAAAATATCTCAAACTTCACTTGCAAGGCAAGGGCGATTTATTATTGGAGCGCTGGTCAAGCATGAAAGTCGGTGATTATGTGCAAGCTATTTTCGGCTTGGATTTACATATAGTCATTCAAGTATAGAACTATCATTTCTATCATCCAATCGTCACCCTCGAGTGCTTGTATCGAGGGTCTATAGTGATTCAAGTATTAAACCACCGTCATTCCAGAGTGCTTGTGTCTGGAATCTATCAATAGACCCTCGACACAAGCATTCGAGGGTGACAGCAACATAATGTAGTATTCATACTTAAACGACTATATCATTAGATTCCCGATAAAAGATTTCGGGAATGACGTGGTGATTTAATACTTGAATCACTATATCGCCACGTCACCCAAATGAGACTGTTAGATCCTAGGATAAAGGTCATTTGATGCATGAATCTTGATCGTTTAAAGGATCTTTTTCACCCAGCTTATCAAAACCCGATTTTCTAAAGAGGCAAGAGTCACAGTGACCACATGGGTTGCCATGCGCATCGGGATCATAACACGAACGTGTCAACCCATAATCCACACCTAAACTCAAACCCAAACGAATAATTTCCGATTTATCCAAGTGAATCAAAGGTGCGACTACTTCAAAACGTTGCCCTTCAGCGCCTGCTTTGGTACCCAAGTTGGCAACCGTTTCAAATGCTGATAAAAATTCAGGTCGACAGTCAGGATAACCTGAATAATCCACCACATTGGCACCAATGACAATTTTCATCGCCCCCACGGTTTCTGCTAAACCTGCGGCCAAAGATAAGAAAACCAAGTTGCGTGCAGGCACATAGGTCACGGGAATTGCAGAACTTGCGGGTAAATCTTTGGGAACATCCAAAGATGATGTTAAAGCAGAGCCTCCAATCACACCCAAACTCACGTCAATCACCCGATGATCGGTAATACCATAAACATCTGCAATCTTAACGGCGGCTTGCAACTCCACATCATGTCTTTGCCCATAATTGAATGACAGGGTTGTACACGTCCATCCTTGATCCAATGCCCATGCCAAGGCTGTGGCTGAATCTAAACCACCCGATAATAAAACCACTGCTTTGTTTAAATGTTGCATCTCTTTAGACACCTTGTTTATCCGCTCCCCAAATCACTTTATGCATTTGAATCTGCAAACGGACAGGTAAATGATCTTCTAAAATCCACGTGCATAAATCTGCTGTATCCAGCTTCCCCCAAGATGGAGAAAACAAGCATATTGTAGGCAGATGCTGCAAGCGTGTTTGCACCAGATGACGACTCCATTCATAATCATCACGACTGGTCAAGACGAATTTAATCTCATCATGTGGTTGTAAGTTTTCCAAATTCGCCCAGCGATTACGTTTGACCTCGCCACTACCTGGTGTTTTCACATCAATAATTTTTCTTACTTGCTTTGGAACCCATGAAGTATCCAATGCCCCCGACGTTTCAAGTTGCACCATCGGTATGACATCACAAAGTCTTTGTAGTAAAAAAATACATGATTTCTGCGCCAAGGGTTCTCCCCCAGTCACCAATACTAGGGGGTTCGACAAGGTGGCCACTTGCTCTACAATCGAATCAAGAGACATTGCCATACCACTATCAAAAGGAATCGCCTGCAATGTATCACAGTATGTACAACGCAAAGGGCATCCTGCCAAACGCACGAAAGTACAAGGCATACCAACAAGCGTGCTTTCACCCTGAATACTGCTATAAATTTCATGAATATTGAGGATCAAAACGAATTATTGAGCAGGGGCGTTGATGGAAGCGAGTTGTGTGCGGGCGTGATCTGATGAGCGCGATTCTGGATACTCATCAATCAAACGCTGTAACACCGCTTTAGCATCACCTAGACGACCTTTTTCTCGGTATGCCATCCCCAATTTCAACAAGGCAGGCTGATATTTTGCGCTTTTAGGATAGGCTTGAACCAATTTAGAAAAAGACCCAACTGCATGATCCAATTCCCCTTTGGATAAAAAGCTTTCACCCAACCAATAATAAGCTTGATCCACAAGTTCACCTTTTGGAAATTGATGCAACAAGCCTTGAAATGATAAAATAGCTTCATCATAGCGACCGCTTTTCAAGGAAAGGTAAGCCGCAGTATAAAGATCCTTTTCTTTGCTTTTTTTGCGCAAGACAGTATCACGTGTTGCCACAGCAGAGACCTGTTGAATATCTTTTTCAATTCTCTTAAGCTTCTTAGCCAGTGATATACTGGGAGGTTTCACAACAGGTGCAACAACATTTTTCACCAATTTATTGGCTTTTTCTTTTTTCTTTGCCGCCAAATCACGTTGTTTTTTTTTGTTTTTTTCTTGCTCCTGCACCATTTGCCATTGCATCTGTTTCATTTTCTGCTGTTTTAATGTGGCAGTTAAACTTTCCACGGAAGACTCTTGCTGAGCAAGCACGCGCTCCAATTTTAACATGCGTTGGTTGAGTAAATTCATATTGCTTTGTGAAAGACGCTGAGATTGGCTCACACTATCCAATGATTGAAGAATCAAATCTTTATCATCTGCCCATACAATTCTCTCTTTGGGAGCACAAGACGACAGTGTCAGGCAGACTAATGGCACGAAAAAAACAGCCACCGAGAAACCCGATGGCTGTTGACCTACAAAACGCTGAAACAATTTAACGACGAACAATGTCCGCATGACGATTTTGAGCCCAACATGCTTCCCCAGAACCTTGGCAAGCAGGACGTTCTTCACCAAAAGATACAGTATCCAAACGGTATGCACTTACACCATGTTGAACCAAATAAGTTTTCACACTATCAGCACGCTGTTGACCCAATGCCAAGTTATATTCACGACTGCCACGTTGATCACAGTTGCCTTCAATGGTAATATTCACATCACTATTGGCATTCAACCATGTTACATAAGCTTCCAAAATATTGTTGCCTGCCGATGATAAATACGCACTATCAAATGCAAAATAGACACCGTTACTGCTTGGTTTTACAACCTGCATATAATTCGTTGTATCATTTGTAATAGGTGCAGCGGCTGCAGCGGCTTGTTGAGCCTTGGCTTCATTCAAAGCCTGTAATTCGGAGGCTAATTTTTGTTTCGCAGATTTTATTTTCTCAATATCTTTACCTGCCAATGCTATTTTCAACTCCGCCATTGCATTTTTAACAGATTGATTGTTCGATGTGTTTGTATTGCTTTGACCTTGACTCAAGGTGCTTGCAGCGGATTGATACAAACCATTTGCATCATGACGAACCTCAGCATTGTACTGGGCTTTTTGTGCCTCAATTGTGCTTAAATCGTCTTTTTTTGCAGCGCAGCCTGATACCATCAAGCCTAAACCTGTAAACGCTACCAATAACATTTTGTTCAATTTCATTGATTTTCTCCAAACCGAGTCTGTATAAACATCGCGTGAATTAGACATGAACATTTCTTCCCTGTCTAGCGTAGCATTCCCATCTAGTATTTTATCAACTCTCTGCCACCGCAAATGCCATCGCAACCCCATCATCATCGGTCAAGGAAAGGTGAATTTTGGAAACACTCAAAAACTTCGCACGTTGTTGCGCGCCAGCATGCAAAATAATTTCAGGTTGCCCGCTATCCAAATACACAACTTCGACATCTTTCATGCCAAAGCCCACAAAACCCGTTCCTAAAGCTTTGGATACGGCTTCTTTGGCGGCAAAAAACATCGCCAAACGACGGGCAACAGCTTTGGCTTGTGCCAATTCATATTCAGCATCGGTATAAACTCGCCTTACAAACCGATTACCAAAGCGTGCTAGACTTTTTTCTACACGTTGTATGGCTATCCTATCAACACCTATACCGAGAATCACCGCTGCATCACAGCTTTAAAGTCAATCACGGATTGGTGTAAGCCCTTGAATAACGCATCTGCCACAATTGCATGCCCAATGTTTAAACCTTCAATGGCATCAATGGCGACCATATCGGCGGTATTGTCTAAAGTAAGCCCATGTCCTGCATGCACCATTAAACCCAAATCACGCGCATATATTGCAGCCTTTTGAAGCTGAGCCCGTTCCTCTGCTTGAGCGTTACCTATTAAATTGGCAAAATGCCCTGTATGAAGTTCAATGACAGGCGCACCAATTCTATGAGACGCATCCAGTTGAGAAGTATTGGGATCAATAAACATGGAAACACGACAGCCAGCATCGGCAAGCTTTACCACAGCATCTTGCATACGTGCGACATGCCCAGCCACATCCAAGCCGCCTTCTGTGGTCAATTCTTGACGTTTTTCAGGCACAAGACACACTGCTTGGGGCTTCAAACGGCAAGCAATCGCCACCATTTCATCGGTCACAGCCATTTCCATATTCAAATGCAATTCACCTGCTTGCGCCATGGCAGCCAAACGTTCCATATCTGCATCTTGGATATGCCGACGGTCTTCACGTAAATGTGCCGTAATGCCATCTGCGCCTGCTTCCATACATATCTGAGCTGCTGCGATGGGATCGGGATATTGGGTTAAACGTGCCTGACGCAATGTTGCAATATGATCAATATTAACACCCAAGTGCATATACAATTCTCCTTTCATAAAAAGTTTTCTGAAATTTTGATACGGTATTCATTTAACAATAAAGCAATGATGCGTTGCCATGCTTTTAAATCTGACATACTCCAACGAATATGTTTATATTTTATACTGCCATGCATGCCTTTTCTTAACCCCGAAGACACAGGAACCCCTGCCTTGGCACAATCCAAACAACCCCGTTGATTAGCATGCCATAACATCGCATCTTCAATCTTTTGACCACCATGCCAACGATGCGATAAATCACCCAACCAACCTGCTTGTTTCAAGAAAAACCATACGGCAACACACAAGCCTTGTTTACCATCTCGTTGCGCAAACAAGCGTAAAGCATCACATACCACTTGATAGCTATAGTGATTCAAGTATTAAACCACCGTCATTCCAGAGTGCTTGTGTCTGGAATCTATCAATAGACCCTTGACACAAGCATTCAAGGGTGACAGCAACATAATGTAGTATTCATACTTAAACGACTATATGCACATCACCTTCTTGAAATAAGTTGGATGCAATGGACAACAGTTCCAAGCCTAACAATGTCTTTTTTCACTCAAGCATCCTTGCTGACGCTGAATTGCACGTAGCTGTCCCGTACCTGTCTGCCAATGAATATGGTAATTCAAGTATTAAATCACCCCCGTCATTCCCGAAATCTTTTATCGGGAATCTAATGATAGACCCTCGACACAAGCACTCGAGGGTGACGATTGGATGATAGAAATGATAGTTCTATACTTGAATGACTATATGCAGATCATACAACGGTGATAATACAGCTCGAAAAGGACTTTTGACTTTTCTTGCACCGCGTACCATCAAACTGACACGTCCATGCTTTTTGGTAAAAAAGGTAAATCAGTGAAGACTCGCTGTAATGGAATACGCCTTAATAATAGCGTATCATCAGCTAATTCAGCCATCCAACCCCAAATCAAACAATTTACCTGGGTTATTAAACCAGTTGGGATCGACTTTCACCCACAGCTTCAAATTAATTTTACAACCCAACAGTTCTTCCAAACCTTCACGTGCTTGAATACCCATGCGCTTCATGCTTTCGCCACCACGCCCAATCAACATGGGTTTATGGCGTTCACTACCCACCAAGATTACGGCTTCAATTTCAATCTTCCCATGTCCGACATCTACAAATTGCTCAATATCGACTGCGGTTTGAAAAGGTATTTCTTGGTGCATGGATAAAAACACTTGTTCTCGCACATATTCAGCGGCCAATTGACGTTGGCTTTGATCTGTAAACGAGTCTAAATCATACATCGCTTCACGTTCTGGCAAATGCAATGTCAATTCTCGTAGTAAAGCATCAACCTGTTTCCCCTTGCGCGCTGAAATCGGAATATATGCTTTGGCTTCAGGGTCGAGCTGTTGCATCAACTGTAAACGTGGCAATAATTTATCTTTATTGGCACGGTCAATTTTATTCAAAACATGAATGCGAGGCTGGGTTAAGCGCCCATCGGCAAAGCGCTCAATCAAAGCGCGTGTTCCACGATCCAAGGGTTGTGTACAATCTTGCATAATCGCCAATACATCCGCTTCTGCCGCTGCCGCATACGCCACACGCACCATATTGCGGTTCAATTGCTGTTCACCCTTATGAATACCGGGGGTATCCACAAAAATCATTTGTGTGTCTTCATCACTGTGAATACCCAAAATGCGGTGGCGTGTGGTTTGCGGTTTGGGGGTCACAATCGCAACTTTGATGCCAATAATATAATTCATCAATGTGGATTTCCCCACATTGGGTCGCCCTAAAAGAGCCACTGTGCCACAGCGAAAGTTTGTTGTTGTCATAGATTCCTATATCTCACTATTAGTTTGTCGCTGCGCAATCTGTGTTCTTTTGATGGAATATCAATATACCCCTTGAAACCTATCTTACAAATCCTTATCTAATGCGTCACTTCACTCTTTTTATGACTAGGAGAAAATATGACAGCAACCAAAGAAACCCATGTGTTTCAAACCGAGGTAAAACAACTCCTCGACTTGATGATTCATTCGCTTTATTCCAATAAGGAAATATTTTTACGTGAGTTGATTTCCAATGCATCCGATGCATCCGATAAATTGCGTTTTGAAGCCACCAAAGATGATGCTTTGTATGAAGGTGATTCTGATCTTCATGTCTATATCGAAGCCGATAAAGACGCGCGTACCATTACCATTCGAGATAACGGCATTGGTATGAACCGTGATGAAGTCATTGCCAATATTGGTACGATTGCGCGTTCAGGCACCAAAGAGTTTTTTGGTCAACTATCAGGCGATCAAGAACAAGATGCGCATTTGATTGGTCAATTTGGCGTTGGTTTTTATTCATCTTTTTTGGTCGCTGATAAAGTCACGGTCACCACGCGTCGTGCAGGTTTAGAGCATGCTCACGGTGTTCGTTGGGAATCCACAGGCGATGGTGAATATGACATTGAAACCATTGAAAAAGAAACCCGTGGTACAGAAATTATCTTGCATTTACGTGAAGAAGCGGATGAGTTTTTAGAATCTTTTCGTTTGACCTCCATCATTCATAAATATGCCGATCACATTCCTTTTCCTATTCGTATGCTTGGTACACCGATGCCTGCCGAAGAAGGTGAAGAAGAAAAAACTGCTGAAATTGAAACGGTGAACCAAGCATCGGCCCTTTGGACACGTCCCAAGTCTGAATTGTCCGATGAAGAATATAATAATTTCTATAAACATATCGGTCATGACTATGAAGATCCGTTGGCACGTTTGCATCAAAAACTCGAAGGCAAGTATGAATATACTTTGCTTTTATACCTTCCAAAGCGTGCACCATTTGATTTATGGCAAGCGGAAGCCAAGCATGGTGTAAAACTTTATGTTCGCCGTGTCTTTATTTCTGAAGCCACCGAAGATTTGTTGCCACGTTATTTGCGTTTCGTACGCGGTGTCATGGATACCAATGATTTGCCATTGAATGTGTCCCGTGAGATTTTACAACAAAGCCCAGCCATGGGCGCGATGAAAAAAGGTGCGACCAAACGTATTTTAGGCATGTTTGAAGACATGGCAAAACAAGCCAGTGACGATAACACCGACTATGCGGATGCTTGGAAAGAGTTTGGTAACTGCCTGAAAGAAGGCATTATTGAAGATAATGTGAATCGTGATCGTATCGCTAAATTATTGCGTTTCTCAACCACACAAAGCGATGAACAAACGGTTTCATTGGAAACCTATGTGGCACGTATGGTTGAAAATCAAGATACGATTTACTACATTACTGCTGATACCTTCGCAGCTGCAAAACATAGTCCTCATTTGGAAGTGTTCCGCAAGAAAGGCATTGAAGTCGTGCTATTATCCGATCGCATTGATGAATGGTTAAGCTCACACTTGACTGAATTTGATGGTAAAAAACTTCAATCCATTGCCAAAGGTGAATTGGACTTATCCAAGCTGGGCGAGAACGCCGAAGAAGAGAAAAAAGAGCATGAAGAAGCGGTGAAGTCGGCTGAGCCTACGATTGAAAAATTAAAAACAGCTTTGGGCGATAAAGTCAAAGATGTTCGTAGTACAGATCGTTTGACTGAATCGCCTGCATGTTTGGTTGCCGATAGCTTTGATATGTCGGGCAATATGGAGCGTATCCTCAAACAAGCGGGGCAAGATATTCCATCGGTTAAGCCAATTTTAGAAATCAACCCTGAACATGCCTTGGTCAAACGCTTGGCTGGTTTGGAATCCGAATCGGATATTGCGGATTATGCGGATATTTTGTTTGATCAAGCCATGCTTGCTGAAGGTGCATTACCTGAAGACCCCGCAGGTTTTGTTCGTAAAATCAATGCCTTATTGACGCAATAAAGCTATAATATGTTGATTGAACCTCGCTTTTTAAGCGAGGCTCAATCATTGGTGCTAAATTTGAGGCAGTCCAATCAGGCAGTTCCCATGTTCATCAATAAGCTAAGACCAAGGTCACAGACATTTCTGTATTGAGTTTTTTTACACCCACAGGCACTTTGGATGTATGTTCCGCTGAAAATGCAATTTTACTCGATAAAGTTTCATTGATTTGTTGTTGCAATGATGTCACGGAATGACTCAAGAAACCTTCTTTACCACCCTCAGTATTCAATGTTTGTGCAAGTGTTGTGTGCTCTGTTATAAACCACTTCCAATCTGTTGAAGCCCGAGCAATGACATCATTTTTTCGTTGAAAAGGAACCAATTGCGTTTGTCTTGCACCCACACCTATTTCCATATTGCCATGCCAAACATCATCATTGAACAATGTTCGACCATACCCCACGGTTTCTACATATCGTGTTTTGATGCCTGCAAAGCGGTCACTATCAAATGCTAAGCGAAGCAAAGTATAACTTTTTTCAGAGAACTTCCAGTCTTCTTGTAATGAAGTGGTATATTTTTCTGCTGTTGTTTTTACTTGATCGCTGGAGTTTAATACTGAACCTTCAAGCGTCGTTCGAAACGCATCAATATCTAAAATTGACTTCAATTTACTATGAATGGTCTTCGTTTGTGTATTCCCTCCTGTTTGCACATAACCCAACTCAACATTGGATACCCATTCACCTTCTTTTGCATAAACATTACTGATTGAAAATATACAACCCATTGCCACCAGCCATTTTAACATCGTTTCACACCACCTTATCCTTTGAATTTGCGCAGCATAAACAGCAAACTGCAAATTTCTCCCCATTTATGCTCCTCCTCGTTACACTGCGCGCCGTTTTCAATGGGGGATGACATGAGTTTACAAGAACATATCAAAAAGCGACGTACCTTTGGCATTATTAGTCATCCCGATGCTGGGAAAACCACACTCACTGAAAAGTTATTATTGTTCGGTGGTGCGATTCAGATGGCAGGCGCTGTGAAGTCACGAAAAACTAGCCGCCATGCCACCTCAGATTGGATGAAAATTGAACAAGATCGTGGTATTTCCGTGGCTTCATCGGTCATGAAGTTCAATTATCAAGTCGATGGGCAAGAATACGACATTAATTTACTCGACACCCCAGGTCACCAAGATTTTTCAGAAGATACATATCGTGTTCTGACGGCCGTAGATTCCGCCATGATGGTCATTGATTCAGCCAAAGGTGTGGAAGCTCAAACTCAGAAGCTTATGGAAGTGTGTCGCATGCGTAACACACCCATCATCACCTTTATCAACAAAATGGATCGAGAAGGCCAAGAGCCTTTGGATCTTTTGAGTGAAATCGAAGAAAAATTGCAAATCGAATGTGCCCCGCTTTCTTGGCCTATCGGCATGGGAAAAGCCTTTAAAGGGGTTTATAATCTCTATAAAAAACAGTTGCATATCTTTAAACCTGGTAGTGATGACCTTGAACAAGCCGTGGTCATTGATTCCTTGGATGATCCTCAACTCGATGCATTGATTGGTTTGCAAGCTGATGATTTGCGTGCAGATATTGAGCTATTAGAAGGGGCAGCCAATCCATTTGATATGGATGAATTTTTAAAAGGTAGTCAAACGCCTGTGTTTTTTGGTTCTGCCATCAATAACTTTGGTGTACGTGAGCTTTTAAATGCCTTTGTAGAATTCGCCCCCTCACCTGTGGCTCGCGAAGCTGAAAGTCGCTTGGTTGAACCCGATGAAAAAGATTTTTCAGGGTTTTGCTTTAAAATTCAAGCCAATATGGATCCCGCTCATCGGGATAGAATCGCTTTTTTTCGTATTTGCTCAGGAAAATTTACCAAGGGAATGACCGTGCGACACCATCGCTTGGGTAAAGATATTAAAATCCCCAATGCGACGATTTTCATGGCGCAAGACCGCGCCCATGTCGAAGATGCTTATGCGGGGGATATTATTGGCATTCATAATCACGGTACAATTCGTATTGGCGATACATTCACACACAAAGAACCTTTGAAGTTTACGGGTGTACCCAATTTTGCGCCTGAATTGTTCCGCCGTATTCGCTTGAATGACCCCATGAAACGTAAACAGCTGCATAAAGGCTTGATACAACTTTCTGAAGAAGGTGCCGTCCAAGTTTTTAAAACCAGTCTGGGTGGTGATTATATTTTAGGAGCCGTCGGTGTATTGCAGTTTGAAGTGACCGTCGAGCGCTTAAAGTCCGAATACAAAGTGGATGCCGCTTACGTTGCCACAGACTTCCAAGTCGCGCGTTGGGTTACCTGTGAAGACGACAAGAAACTGGCCGAGTTCAAACGTGCCTTTGATGCCAATTTGGCTGAAGATGGTGATGGTTTTCTCACTTACCTTGCGCCAAGCGTTTGGAAGCTGAACTACACCATCGAACAATGGTCTGATATAATCTTTCATAAAACACGTGAGCAAATTTAAGGCTATAGATTTTGGGTATGTTTTTTAAGACCTTCGTAAGGCCTATAGTGGATGAAAGCGAATTTTATTCTTACGGAACGATTCAAATTGTTGGCGGGGTATACTAAAGGGTGCAGCGGCATGAATGGCTGCAATCAATGTTTGATCAAAGGCGGGGTCTCCTGATGACTCCAAAACACGGATGCGGACAATATCACCATTGGGTTTCAAAATCATTTCCACCAATGGATCAGGGATGTTATCAGCCATGCCCCCTGGAACTTTCCAATGTTGTTGGACCGAGCGTTGCATGCGATGAATATATTGTTCGATTTCTTTTTGGGATAATTGTTGCTCCATCAACATGGCAATATCAGGTTTTTTTTTTGCATGTTTTCTGGGTGCAGCATCACTGCTTGACTGAACAGGTGCAAAGGGATCAAAATTAGGATCCTCTTGTATTTTTTTGGGTTTGGCATGCTGCTTTTGAGGTTTGGATTTGGGGTGAATGACAGGCTTGGGAGCTAATTTAGGATTGATATGATGAACCAAAGTTTTGATCTTTTTTGGGATCTTTGGCGTGATGGTATACTTGATCTGAGGTTTGCCTTTGCTGGGTTCTTTATGTTGCCATTTTTCGAGTTCTTTGGCAGAAATCATATGAACCTCAATATGTTTAAGAACGGGTTTATCAGGGCTATGTTGGGATTGCCACCATGCCAAGTAAACGATGATGATACCCACACATAAGTGGGCAACCACCGCAAACAAAACATCCCAAATACTAAAGGATGTAACGTAGTTATTGTTCATGAATGGGTTCAGTGACCAGCCCAATTTTTTTGATGTTCATGCTTTCCAAATGCCCCATCACTTGGGCAATGGCTTGATAGGGTGTTTGTGCATCACCACGAATAAAGACAGGTAAATCTGGGTTGTTTTTACGCATGCCTTGGATACGTAAACTAAGTTGTTTTAAGCTAACTGTGTGTTTTTGCATGTGAATGGAGCTATCTTTTTGAATGGTAATGACCAATGGTTCGATATGTTGTTCCATTTCAGGTGCATGGGCATTGGGTAAATCAACATTGATACCTTGGGTCAATAAAGGAGCAGTGACCATGAAAATAATTAACAACACAAGCATCACATCCACCAAAGGGGTGACATTGATATCCGACATGGGTGTTGTTTCACTGCTTAAATTGTGATGGCTGCTC
The DNA here is from genome assembly GCA_030950925.1 of Mariprofundaceae bacterium. Classification (GTDB taxonomy): domain Bacteria; phylum Pseudomonadota; class Zetaproteobacteria; order Mariprofundales; family Mariprofundaceae. The sequence continues at coordinate 6,579 of JAUZQO010000045.1, read as the reverse complement.
CATTGCTTATCGTGTAAAGCCATTATGAAGCTCGACGTATATGGCGAGACATAATGTTGAGGAATTCAGATGCAAATTGTTCCATTGTGGCAGCTTGGCGTTTTAAATCGGTGGTGAATTTATTATAAGCCACCACCGCAGGAATGGCCGCCACCAAGCCAAAGGCAGTGGCGACCAAGGCTTCGGCAATGCCTGGAGCAACGGCGGTCAATGAGGTGTTTTGCGAAACTGCAATGCCTTGGAATGCCGTTAAAATCCCCCAGACTGTACCGAATAGACCGATGAAGGGTGAAGTGGATCCGACGGTGGCCAAAAAAGATAAATGGCGGGATAAGCCTTCAAGTTCACGTGAAAGTGCAGCATCCAAAGCTCGATGAATACCATCCAGACCACCGCCTGCAATGATTCTGCCTGCTGTGCTTTGCGTGGAATCATGGCGTTGACGTGTATACTCACGATACCCTGCTTGAAAAATATTGGGTAAAGGGCTGTTGGGGTATTGTTTGGGAATGCTGGCAAGGACATGCTCCATGTCAGTGCCACCCCAGAAGGTCTCACTGAATGATGCGGCTTCTTTGCGTACCTTACGATAAATGCGCCACTTGTTAAAAATAACGCCCCAAGAAATGATGGATAATAAAAGAAGCAGGATAAGTACGCCCTTCACAACAATACCTGCATCAAGAATAAGTGTTAAAACACTGAGTTGTTCGGTCATAGAGAGTCCTAGTGAAAATAGAAAAAATGAGAAATTATTTTGCAGCCATCATAAAAGGGTATTCATGATGGTCAAACAACGGCGTGTTTATAATCATGGAATAAAAAGCCTATTGGATAAAGAGTTTGCATGCTGGGGCATGAGTCGCTAACGTTCGCCGTCGATTTAGTGTGATTAAAATGATTAAAAAAGAGGTAGGACGTTCATGTCTCTAGCTGTGGAAAAGAAAAGCGAAGTTATTAGCAAGTTTGCAACCCATGAAGGTGATACTGGTTCACCTGAAGTTCAAGTGGCATTGTTGACGGAACGTATCAATGGTTTAAGTGATCATTTTAAAGGTAATCACAAGGATCATCATTCTCGTCGTGGTCTATTAAAGATGGTAGGTCGTCGTCGTAGCCTTCTTAAATATTTGAAGGATAAAGACTTCGGTCGTTATCGCTCGTTGATTGAAGAACTCGGTTTGCGTCGTTAATACGCTTAAGTTTTATTTCGGCTCCTGTTTAAAATGTTAAGCAGGAGCCGTTTTTCGTTTTGATTTTCTTTTCCCCAGTTATGAGTATGTGTTCTACAAAGGAAACGTATGTTTAATATTAAAACAAGCCAAGCGACTGTTGCAGGTCGTGAACTGAGCTTTGAAACGGGTCGCATTGCACGTCAAGCTGGCGGCTCGGTGATGGTACAATATGGTGATGTGGTGGTGCATGTTGCAGCAACTGCAGCGAAAACACCGTTGCAAGGTGTAGATTTTATGCCTTTGACTGTGCATTACCAAGAGAAAACCTATGCGGCAGGACGTTTTTTGGGTGGTTTTCTAAAACGTGAAGGTCGCCCTTCTGAAAAAGAAACACTGACTTCTCGCTTGATTGACCGCCCCATTCGCCCTTTGTTTCCCAAAGGTTATTTTCATGAAACTCAAGTCATTGCCACGGTTGTTTCTGCTGATGAAGATAACAATCCTGATGTCATTGCTATCAATGGCGTGTCTGCGGCATTGATGATTTCTGATGTACCATTTGCTGAAGCGATTGCTGCTTCACGTGTGGGTTTGATTGATGGTGCGTTTGTCTTAAACCCAACCTATGCTCAAATGGAAGATTCTGAACTTGATTTGATTGTTGCAGGCACGCGCAACGCAGTCTTGATGATCGAATCAGAGGCCAAAGAATTATCCGAACAGCAAATGATTGATGCGATTGCTTTTGGTCAAGAGGGTTATGCACCGATTATTGATGCCATTGAAGCCTTGGTGAAAGAGGCGGGTAAAGAAAAAATTGCCGTAGCATTGGCTGGTAACGAAGATATTCAAGTGGCTGTCAATGAAGCCTTTGAAGCGGATGTGCGTGAAGCTTATGCGACTGTGGATAAATCAGCGCGTTCTGCAAAAATTGAAGCCTTGCGCAGTGCCGCACAAGAAAAATTCTCAGGTACAGAAAAAACTCCTGGTGATTTCTCAAGCAACGATGTGACATCTGCTGTGAAGAACTTAGAAAAGAGCGTGGTTCGTCGCTCCATTATTGATGGTAATCCACGTATTGATGGTCGTAAAACAACGGATGTGCGTGCGATTGATTGTCAAGTCGGTGTGTTGCCGCGTACACATGGTTCAGCTTTGTTTACCCGTGGTGAGACCCAAGCTTTGGTCACCATTACTTTGGGTACAGAATCGGATATGCAAACCACTGAAAGCTTGGAAGGTGTAGCGAAACAACGCTTTATGTTGCATTATAACTTCCCTCCGTATTCTGTGGGTGAAGCACGTCGCATGGGTGGTCCTGGTCGCCGTGAAATTGGTCATGGTCGTTTGGCGCGTCGTGGTGTGGAAGGTGTGTTGCCAAGCATCGAAGACTTTGGTTATGCGATTCGTTCTGTGTCTGAAATTACGGAATCCAATGGTTCATCTTCGATGGCATCGGTATGTGGTTCTTCCTTGGCATTGATGGATGCAGGTGTGCCAACCAAGGCTGCGGTTGCGGGTATTGCCATGGGCTTGATTCTTGAAAAAGATGGCTATGCCGTATTGTCCGACATCTTGGGTGATGAAGATCATTTGGGTGATATGGATTTCAAAGTCGCGGGTACAGCGGATGGTATCACCACGCTTCAATTGGATATTAAAATCGGTGGTTTAACCCGTGAAATCATGGAAGAAGCCTTGGCACAAGCCAATGCAGGACGCATGCATATCTTGGAAGAAATGGCGAAGTGTATTGCAGTGCCACGGAATTCTGTTGCCGATCATGCACCGCGTATGTTCACCATGAAAATCAAAGCCGATAAGATTCGTGAAGTGATTGGTGCTGGTGGTAAAGTGATTCGTGGTATTGTGGAAGAAACAGGCGCGAAAATTGATATTGCTGATGATGGTACGATTACCATTTTCGCTGTGACGGGTGAAGCGGGTGAAGCTGCTAAGGCGATGATTGAAGATATTGTGGCAGAAGTTGAAGTTGATGCGATTTATGAAGGTAAAGTTGTGAAAATTATGGATTTTGGTGCTTTTGTTCGCATCATGGGTAATACAGATGGTTTGGTTCATATCTCTCAAATTGCACATAAACGTGTTGAGAAAGTGGCCAATGAATTGAAAGAAGGTGATGTTGTGAAGGTGAAGGTATTGGAAGTGGATCGTAGCGGTAAGATTCGTTTGTCCATGAAAGCTTTGATCGCACAAGGTTGATTTTATTTTTCATGTATTGAAATGGCGGGGCTTAGGCTCCGCTTTTTTTTTGCCTTTTTTTGAATATATACTTCAACCCTTCATCTGTTTCCTCAGCCCCATCGTCCCCTTCCCGAATGTTTATGTTGTGGGCTATGGATAGATTCCCGATAAAAAAATTCGGGAATGACGGGGTATTTCCATACTTAAAGCACTATCGTTACCTTTATACAAGCAGTGGCATATAAATTGCTCAAGTCCCTCCAACGTCATGCATATGATTCAAACGATGCGAGGAGGCTGGACGATGGCAAAGATTATGATTGTAGATGATATGGCATCCATGAGAAAAATGGTATCTTTCACCTTGGAAAGCGTGGGACATGAAGTGATGCAAGCCGATGATGGAGATGTGGCTTTGGGCATTGCACAAGAAAATACATTTGATCTCGTGATTACCGATGTAAACATGCCAAATATGGATGGTATTACGCTAACCAAAGAGTTGCGTGGTATTCCCAGCTTTAAATTTACACCTATTTTGTTGCTGACCACGGAGTCTGCTAAAGATAAAAAAATGTCGGGCAAGGCGGCTGGAGCGACAGGGTGGTTGGTGAAGCCTTTTGACCCTGACAAATTGTTGGCAACCATCAAACGCGTACTCGGTTAACACGATGAGTGTCGATCTAGAACAATTCAAAGAGATGTTTTATGAAGAAAGCTCTGAAAACCTAGAGGCGATGGAATCAGGTTTACTGGAGCTTTCAGAGGGTGGTACGGATTTGGATGTGGTGAATACGATTTTTCGTTCTGCTCATTCAATTAAAGGTGGTAGCGCGACCTTTGGCTTTACATCCGTGGCGGGTTTCACGCATGTGATGGAAGGCTTGCTTGATGAAATGCGTGAAGGAAAACGTGAAGCAGAAGCCAAAATTATTGATATTTTATTGGAATCTGTGGATGTTTTACGTGCGATGTTGGGCTCACATCAAGAGGGCGTAGAACCCGATGATGAACGCGCCAATATATTAAAGTCACAGCTCGTTGCTATTCGTGATGGTGGTGTGTCCAGTAGCAGCGGTTCAGAATCTCCAGCGCAAGCAGCCGATAGTTCAACCGAAGTCAGTGATGGAACATGTCAAGGCTGGAATATTCAATTTTCTCCGCATGAAGATTTGTTGCAGACGGGTAATGATCCCGCATTGATGATTCGTGAGTTGGGCGCACTGGGTACTTTATCGCTTGAAATGGATGATAGTCGTTTGCCTTCTTTGGATGCGATGGATCCAGAGCTGGCTTATTTACAATGGCATATGAGCTTAAAAGCAGGTGAAGATGGCAATGTACCTAATCAAGATGCCATTGAAGAAATTTTTGAATGGGTGGAAGATGAGTGTGATTTAACACTGGAAGCCATCGAAGAAAAACGAAAATCACCTGATCGCCGCGCGGATGAGCGCCGTCAAAATGACCGCCGTCAAAATGACCGCCGTCAAGGAAGTCGTCGTGATGGTGAATCAGGTGCCAAAAAAACAACGCAAGCAGCAGCATCCATTCGAGTCGGTACTGAACGTATTGATGCTATGATGGATTTGGTTGGAGAGTTGGTCATTACTCAGTCCATGCTCAGTCAATTAGGTGAAGATTTTGATATGAGTCAAATGGAACGATTGCGTGATGGTTTGACACAGTTGGAACGTAATTCTCGTGAACTTCAAGAAAGTATGATGCGTATGCGTATGCAGCCTGTGAGTTTTGCCTTTAATCGTTTTCCTCGCATGGTGCATGATATTGGTCAAAAACTTGGCAAACAGATTCGCCTTGAAATGCAGGGCGAAGATACGGAAATGGATAAAACGGTCATGGAAAAACTCAATGACCCCTTGGTTCATTTGGTTCGTAACTCGATGGATCATGGACTTGAGCCGCCTGAAGAACGTACCGAAGCAGGTAAAGATCCAGAAGGCTATGTGCGTTTGCGCGCCTTTCATCAAGGCGGCTCGATTGTTGTTGAAATTTCGGATGATGGGCGTGGTTTAAGTCGTGAGAAAATTCTGGATAAAGCGATTGAAAAAGGTCTTGTGACAGAAAAAGATGCTGAACTTTGGCCTGATGAGCAAGTATTTCATTTGTTGTTTGAAGCAGGTTTTTCAACAGCCGAGAAATTGAGTGATTTATCAGGTCGTGGTGTGGGCTTAGATGTGGTGCGTCGAAACATTGAAAGTTTGGGTGGACGTGTGGATGTGGCATCCAAATTTGGTGAAGGGTCCAGCTTTAGCATTCGTTTACCATTGACTTTGGCGGTTTTGGATGGGCAGTTGTTCCGTTTGGCTGGGCAAACTTTTGTATTACCACTGGTTTCCATCATTGAATCTTTACAAATTCGCAAAGAGTTGATTGGTGGTGTGGGTAGCAATGCAGAGGTTTATCGCTTGCGTGATCAATATATTCCGATTATTCGCCCCGCCAGTATTCTGGGTTGTTCGGATACCTATGCAAGCTTGGATGGTGGACTTTTGGTGGTGGTGGAATGGGATAATCGCCATGTCGGTTTGTTGGTGGATGAACTTCTGGGGCAACAACAGGTGGTGATTAAAAGCTTGGAAACCAATTATCAAAAAGTCCCTGCTATTTCGGGCGCGACGATTCTTGGTGATGGCAAGGTATCCTTGATTATTGATTTGGCAGGTTTATTTGAATTATCAGGCTTGATGAATGATCGAGCCTTTCGTATTGCAGCATAGGGGATAACGATGGAAGCAATCAACACAACACAAGCAACAGAAAATCAATATCTGACCTTTATTCTCGATGAAGAAGAATTCGGTGTGGATATTTTATCGGTTCAAGAATTGCGCGGTTGGGAAAATGCAACCCCCATGCCCAATACACCCGATTGGATTCAAGGTGTCATCAATTTGCGTGGTGTCATTGTGCCGATTGTCTGCTTAAGAAAACGCTTTGGCTTGGCGGATCGTGAACCTTGCCCGACCACCGTTATGATTATTGTCAAAGTGGCATCAGGTGATAAGGAAAGGGTGCTGGGCATTGTCGTGGATGCGGTGTCGGAAGTGTACAATATCAGTGAATCTGATTTGCAGCCAGCCCCCAGTATGGATGGGGCAATTTCCGTTGATTTTGTCAAAGGCTTGGCAACGATTGATGAAAAAATGGTGATTTTATTGGATATTAACAAATTGGT
>JAUZQO010000044.1 GCA_030950925.1 Mariprofundaceae bacterium | reverse complement strand
CCCTGCCTTACTTGCAGGGTTATGGGTTTTCCTTTCCATGCTTGAAATTGTGGAGACATATTCAAAAGAACAACTTGAGCAAATGAAAAAAATGGCTGAGGCATTCTTTGCATGAATAAAACTTGTGTAGATACCTATGCTCAATATGAGTAGTCATGATAATGCCGTTTTTTAATGATTGGATGTTTGATTGACAGCCCTGCCATGCCCTCCAACATTCGCCCCATGCCTCATCGTTATCAAGATTCACGTCATTGGTTCCCTGAACTCCCTCATACGCGACAACGCCACTTCCTTGCTTCAACACAACAAGGGATGCATATTGATGTGAAGGGAAAGCAACTTCTCAACTTTTCTTCCAATGATTACCTTGGTTTACGCACCCATCCAAATGTCAAAGATGCTGCCATCAAGACCATTGAAGCATCGGGATTTGGCAGTGGTGCATCACGTTTGGTGTGCGGTGACCACCCACACATGCACCAGCTAGAGGCTGAATTGGCAACGTGGAAGGGCTATGAATCATGTTTGATGCTTGGTTCGGGTGTGTTGGCTAATTTAGGTTTGATACAAGCCTTGAGTGATCGGCACACGCATGTTTTTTCAGATAAACTGAACCATGCTTCTTTGGTTGATGGTGCGCGCTTATCTGGTGCAAAAAACCATCGGTTCAATCACCTTGATATGCCTATGCTTGCACAATTATTAGCCAACAACCCTGCTCAAAAGCGTATGATTGTATCGGATGGCGTATTTAGCATGGACGGTGATTGTGCAGATATTGCAAGGCTGTTAAATCTAGCAGAAGAACATCAAACCCTATTGCTTATCGATGATGCACATGGCATTGGCTGTTTGGGTCATCAATATAAAGGCCTAACTTCGCAATTTGGAGGACATGAACATTTGGTGGAGGTCGGAACATTTGGTAAAGCCTTTGGCGGCTATGGTGCGTTTATTTTAGGCACACACGAGCTTCTTGAAGGTTTGCGGCAACGCATGCGTACCATGATTTATTCCACTGCATTGCCCGCTGCCATACCTGCGGCCATGTTGGCATCGTTATCGCTGATTCAAACAGGCACCTTGCAACCAACACTGCATGAAAATATTCAAACATTCCTTCAACATAGCCAAGGCTTACCCTTGATTGCATCGCAGACTGCTATTCAGCCTTTATTGATAGGGACAGATACCGATGCCTTGGTGGCATCTCAAGCCTTACGCGATGCTGGTTTTTTTGTGCCTGCAATTCGTCCGCCGACTGTACGCGAAGATACTGCTCGCTTGCGCATCACCCTATCCGCAGCACACAGGCATCAGGATATTGAACAGTTAAGCACGGTCTTAAAAAGTGTATGTCTTTAGTCTTTTTGCATGGTTGGGGGCAATCCCAAAAAATTTGGTACGCGCAAAAAAAACAATATCCTGATGCCTGTTTTTTGAATTTACCAGGGCATGGTGGCCGTTTGGATGCCGATGATTGCTTGCAAGATGTGATGCAACAATGTCCTAAGCAACCCTTTATACTGATTGGCTGGTCGTTGGGCGGCATGTTGGCGATGCGTTTGGCAGTGCAATACCCTGAACGTATCCAAGCCTTGGTTTTGGCGAATACCACCCCATCTTTTCGGCAGCGTGATGATTGGTTGCATGGTTGTGATGCGCCAACGTTGACAGCCTTTGAACAAGGTATTGCTAAACATGAAAGAAAAACCATGCGGCGTTTTTTTGCCTTGATGTTTCAAGGTGAACATCTATCCCAAGAGGCTTACCGAAACATTACAAAACAAGCCATTGATAAACAACACTCCCCCAGTTCTTATGCCTTAAAACAAGGTTTAAATATCCTTTCCAGATGGGATTTGCGTTCAATCTTACCCTATATCACACAACCCACTTGCGTGATTCATGGGCAACAAGATGCTGTGATTCCTGTTCAGGCGGGGCAATATCTCGCCAAACATATCCCAGATGCTGATTACTTTCCTATGGATAAGGCTGGTCATGCACCTTTTCTCACGCATAGCCAAAAATCGGCGAATATTGTCACGCGCTTTATAAGGATATTATAGACATTGAAACTACCTATGTATCACATTGATGCCTTTGCAGACAAGGCTTTTACAGGCAATCCAGCGGCTGTTTGTCCATTGGATGAATGGTTGCCCGATGATGTCATGCAATCCATTGCAGAGGAAAATAATCTCTCTGAAACAGTGTTTTTTATTCCAACACAACAAGGTTTTCATATTCGATGGTTCACACCCGTAACAGAAGTGGACTTGTGTGGTCATGCAACATTGGCAGCAGCCCATGTGCTGTTTCATTGCCTGAATTACAATAAAAAAAGCATCACGTTTGAATCAAAGTCTGGAATTTTGCATGTATCACGAGATGATGACTGGCTTGTGATGGACTTTCCAGCTCAAGCCCCATCTCCTTGCCCAACACCAACCGCCATTGAAAAATCCTTTGGCATCAAACCGATTGCATGCCTAAAGTCCGAAGACTATATCATCGTCTTCGAGCATGAGGCGGATATATTGGCTGCACGCCCCGATCTTGCCGCCCTAAAAAAACTGGATCTTAGAGGTGTCATCATCACTTCAACATCGGATAGCTATGATTTTGTTAGCCGTTTTTTTGCCCCCAATATAGGCATTGGTGAAGATCCCGTCACAGGTTCAGCATATACCCAACTCGCTCCCTACTGGTCAGGAAAACTGGGGAAACCAAAGCTTCGAGCCAAGCAGTTATCTGCTAGAGGTGGTGAGCTAGTGTGTGAGGTGCTGAATCAACGTGTCTTAATTTCGGGCAAAGCTGTAAAATATATGCAGGGTGAGATAGCCCTTTCTGCCCAAAAATAAACTACGATCATGATCCATTTCTAGCTAAATCTAGCTAAGCTAGTACGCTGATGTTTCAATATGAATATATGTATCATTTTCTGGAGTCACGGTGTCAAACACATTAAAAACATCCCATATTTATCGCCCTCATGTGAAGCGTTCCTTTTCAGGTGCGTGTGAAACCTATGATGAGCATGCAGTCTTACAGCGGGAAATTGCAGATCGGCTCTTGGGGCATTTGAATTTCACCAAAATTGAACCGCAACGTATTTTAGACATAGGCTGTGGCACGGGCTATTTGACCCGCTTATTGATTGAAAAATTCAAAAAATCAGCGGTGGTTGCCTGTGATTTATCCGAAACCATGGTCAACTATACCCGCAATCACCACCGTATGCGCCTACCTTGGCATGGCAAACGCCAACACTGTACGGGCGATGCCTGCGCCATGCCCTTTGCCGATGCTTCCTTTGATTTGATTGCCTCCAACCTTGCCATGCAATGGGTGGCAGATCCCAAAGATATGATGATGGAAATGCGGCGCGTACTGGCTCCAGGTGGTTTGATTTTATTTTCAACCTTTGGGCGGCGCACATTGAGTGAATTACGTCAGTCATTGGCTCAACTGTCTGAAGGCAAGGCAACAAGCATGGGGGGGCATGTTCTGCCCTTTCCTGATGTGATGTCTTTGGGCGATGTGTTCACCAAGTTGCCCTTGGAAGCCCCTGTGATTGATAGTGATGTGCTAACCTTAACTTATCCCAATGTGATGGCATTGGTGCGTGAGTTAAAAGGTTTGGGTGCATCTTCATCGGCGATTTCAGGGCGCGCCAATGGTTTGTATGGTCGGCGTTTATTAAAAGAATTGGATGCGACCTATAGTGAAACACATCGCACCGACGATGGGAAAATAAGAGCAAGTTTTGAAGCACTGTATGCCCAAGCTTGGTATAAAGAAGCTGCTTTTATCCCCAAGGGCGGGGTCATTCCCATCGAATTACAATGAAGTCGACCTATTTTATCACGGCTACCGATACCGATGCAGGTAAAACATGGGTCACATCGCATTGGATTCAAGCACTGTTAACACAAGGTGTGGATGCGCAAGCATTAAAACCTGTGGCATGTGGTGTCCATGCGGATGGTACGAATGAAGATGTGGCTTTATTGGCAAGGGTTCAGGGCATCAGTAATCCACAACATATCAATGCTTACACGTTTACCATGCCCGCTGCCCCTTCCATTGCCGCCCAAGCCGAGAAAAAAAAACTCAACCCCCAAGTCTTATGTCATTGGTGCATCAAAAAAACGCAACAGCATGATGTGACCTTGATTGAAGGCATTGGTGGCTTAATGGTTCCTTTGGCTGAGCAATATTTAGTCATGGATTGGATTCAGGATTTGCCTGATTGCCAAGTGGTATTGGTGGTGGGCGCAAAGTTAGGCTGCATCAATCATACAATTTTGAGTTTAAAGCAGTTGCAATATCAGCAACGACCGCCTGCTTATATCATCATCAATGATGCTACGGGCAAACAGAATATCGATGCGATTGGGCAAGCGATTGCACCTTATGTTGCTGCATCCACGCAAGTCGTTATAGGGGTCGATATAGTAGTTTAAGTATTGAAAATTATTGGGCTGTCATGAAATCGCATATTAGAAAAATACGTGATAAATTTGAAGATATAAATGATGCGATTTTAAAAATGTTTCTGCCATAGCAGTTGATAGTTTTGTGTCATATAAGCCTTATTACTGATATGTTCGTAACACACCAACCATGTTGTATTGGATTCTGGATAATAAGATTCGCACAGTTTTGCTTTATCAACGCGAGCATTAGCCCCATACATACGAAACCAGCCTTCATATTCCGCAGTCAGTTTTAAATCTGCAATTTCATCCACTTCTAGTAGAATATTAGAACCATGATATGCGTATTTTTTTTGTAAATTGCCCGCAACACCGACATTATATAACAGTGCCACTCTCACATCATCGCTTAGGTTCAAGCTATACCCTAGCCCTCCTGAAAGGTTTAATACCAGTTTTTCTTGTAATACATTGTTATAATGTTGTTCAAGACCGAGTTTCCATTGACCTGATACAGCATGATTCCAATATGCCCAAGGGTTCATATTTCGAACTGCGTACAATGTCATGCGTTGTAATTTTAATTGTCGATTGGCATATAGCCTAGCTTCAACATCCGCGATTCTTAATTCACGAGATGAAAAAAACTGCCCTTGGTCATCTGTGATTCGGTTGGCAGCAGGAAGAAAAGATATGCCCATAAATCCACCTTTCGCACTACGTCCCCAAGAGAGATCAAGCTGGCTATTGTTGGGGGCTTGCAAAGGATCTTTATAATTCGAGTAATCTAATATGTAAGCTTTACTTTGTTCTGAAAGTGATTGCTGTAAGGATTCAAACAGTTCTTTTTTCAATAAAAACTGGGCATGATGATGTATATTAAGATAAGACAGATAAGCTTGAGAAAAAAGTAACGCTTGAGGTTTCAAGTGATTCATAAGCTTAGGCAAGCTTGCCTCTGTTAATGTATCTATTTTCTTTTGAAATTCGTTTAAGCCTTCAAATTGATCCAATAACATGGAAATTTTCCAGCGATCTGATGTGAATACATGAATGGCTTGAATGATATGCTGTTGATTGGCTATCTTCACAATATCTATAGGTGTTAACCAGTGTTTTTTTTCTTTTAGGACATCAGGAAAGATTAAAGCCATCAATATATACGTGATGGTGGCGCAATTATATTTAACGAATAAGTAATCGCTTTTAACGCCCTTTAACTCCCATATATGCGCACTCAACAGTTGTTTTTGATAAGGTGTGAGGTTTAACTGATATTCCCACAGGTTTCTTTCTTCCTTGTCGAGGTAGTTATGTTTCAGATCTTGATAAGGTTGCAGCGCAAAGATGCCAGACATCCCGCCAAAGAAATTCTGATATATAATTTTAGGAACATTAAAAGAATCGAAAACCGTGAAATAAGTCACAGCATGAGCCACATGCTTATTGTCTTTATTAACCCCTGATAATTTAAAAAAAACATGCCCCATCATGCTTGATGGGCTCACAATATTCTCAGAAGCAAAAACCAATTGGACATCATCCAAAGGAACTTTTTCTTGAAAGGTTCGATAGTTTTGGCAATTGGGGCGTGGGAAATTAGCATCATTAAGCTTTAATGTTTTCTTCAACCAGAGATAGCGTGCTGGGAAACGACACAAAGGGTGTTCATTATTCAATGGTGCTTTAAGCTGAAAAGCATCAAGTGTTGCTTTCAATTCTTTAAAACTATTCCGTGACTTTGAATAAAAGTAAAATTTAGGATCCTTAATAAAATACTGATGATTCAAGTCATGCAAGAGCATATGCCAACGCGGTTGTTCACTTGCTTTTCGTAATGTATTATCATCATATTCAATCCCTTTCACTTGACCGACAAAGCCAATGAAAATAAATATCATACTCAAAAAAAAGGAGGCTATATAGCCTCCTTTTTTACTTTCAACATACAATGTTATTTGCAGTGAATCATAATATTATCATCATATTTCCACATAGACTCAGTTGCATAATCCGTTGATGATCCGAAAGCACCACCTGACAGTATATTTACAAAAAACACTGGCTCCACGGTGCTGGGAACGACTGTGTTTTCAGTGCAACCCTTAGCTACTGTTGAAACCATAAGGTTTGCTTTTTTTCGCGTTACTTCAACAACCCCTGGGATGGATACATTCTTACCATCAACATTGACATTAATTTTTTCATTGTTAGATGTGGCAATATTAACCTGCTGGGTTTTGCCTTTCAAAATTGTTGAGCAACCTGACGCCACCATCACTACAATAATCGCGCTTGCCAATAATAAGCCTTTTTTCATTGTTTCCTAACTCCTACCCTTTGAATTTGTAAGTTCACCAATATAAATAATTAAAAGTTCGAGCTAATTGCAAAACTATTCCCAGCCTAGCTCTATAATCACACTTTAATAAAATGGTTATGCAGCTTTTATGATTTCTGTTTAAATTTTTAGTTATTGTGGCTATTTGGGGATGATCACATGAATTCTAGGCGTACTCTT
>JAUZQO010000043.1 GCA_030950925.1 Mariprofundaceae bacterium | reverse complement strand
TGTCTAAAGCATGGCATTGAGGGCATCTAATTTCTTGTAACATCATGAATACTAATCCTTGTGAAAAAGCGCATTTTCACAAGAAATTACATATAAAAAACTGAATTTAAACCCTTTCAAACTCAACTGACCCAGTGCCTTAAATGGTGATAGCATAATAAAGGTTGTTGGACGGTTTGATTCACTATTTTTTCCTTGATGAAAATTAATTCACCTATTGAATAAGCAATAAATATGCCGTCATAATAGATGAAGCGTTTTTTATCGAAGGTACATGATGATTGTACTATTTTCTATGGATTCCCGATACAAACCTTTGGGAATGAACTTTGCTTCACATCAAGTGCCTAACATCAGTTATTTAAAATGCTTTACCTTCTCTTGTATTTCAGCGATAAACGCTGATATGCAATGGACTTTATCCAACCAACTTACCGTCGCGCGCGTCGGACTTATCCCTGTTCTTATCGCGGCGTTTTATTTTCTTCCTGAGCCTTGGAATCATTATGGTGCAGCCTTTATTTTTGCTTTGGCTGGATTTACAGACTGGTTGGATGGCTATTTGGCGCGAAGTCGTGGTGAAGTGACGGCATTTGGTCGTTTTTTAGACCCCGTAGCCGATAAGCTCCTCGTAACAACATCATTGGTATTGTTGGTTGATAGCCATGATGCACCTGCTATTTTGGCAATGGTGATTATTGGGCGCGAGATTGCGATTGGTGCATTGAGGGAGTGGTTGGCAGAGCGAGCCAGCGTGGTGCATGTATCGAAGTTGGGAAAATGGAAAACAGCGGCGCAACTTTGTGCCATTGAAAGTCTTCTTTTTTATGAGTCCATTGGTTCGGTGAACATACAAGAGGTGGGTGTGATTCTGTTATGGTTTGCGAGTGTATTGACCTTGTGGTCGGGTTATGATTATTTGCAAGCTTCTTGGAAAGACTTGCGAGAATCACAAGCATGAAGGCTGCACATATTGATGTAGCCTTGGTGCATTGCCCTATATTAAACCGAAAGGGTGAGCGTTCAACCACGGCGATTACGCCCATGGATGTGCATGATTTTTCTCGAACTGCGGCATTTTATGGCATTGAACATGTTTATCTTATCCATCCTGCAAAAGGCATGCAGTCCATGGTGGCAGATTTAACGGGCTATTGGAAACATGGTGAAGGTGGTGAACGCAATCAGGGGCGGCGCGAAGTATTGAAATCAATACAAATGGTGGATAGTTTGGAAGATGTACAAGCCCAACATGATTATCAATTGTGGTTTACATCAGCGCAAGATATGGATGCTATGACCGTGTTGCCCGCGGACTTGCCCAAGATGCCTGGAAACCATTTGATTGTCTTTGGAACGGGGTGGGGTTTGGATGTTGAAAACTTACCCAAGGCAAATGGGTGGTTGTCACCTATCGCTGGGATAGGTAAGGTGCGCCACCTTTCGGTCAGGGCGGCTTTGGCTATTTATCTTGATCGGCTTTGTATGAGTTAGTTTGGAGGCATGAGATGCGTGCGTTGGATGATGTAACAAAAGATCAGTTGCGTAGTGATATTCCGACATTCCGTGAGGGCGATACTGTCCGTGTGAATGTTCGTGTAGTCGATTTTAAAGATGGCAAGAAAGGCGTTGAAAAACGTGAGCGTTTACAAGCCTATGAAGGCGTGGTGATTGCCCGTCATAACAAGGGTATTTCAAGTAGTTTTACCGTGCGTAAAATTTCTAACAATATTGGTGTTGAGCGTGTTTTTCCATTGCACTCCCCCATGTTAGAGAGTATTACAGTGGTGCGTAGTGGTCGTGTACGTCGCGCGAAATTGTATTACTTGCGTGAATTGCGCGGTAAGGCAGCGCGTATTCGCGAACGCCGTTATTAAGTTTTTTTTTGGGCATTGCCCTTTGTCATTTTGAAAAACGAGGGCTCCTAGTGAGCCCTCGTTTTCGTTGTATTTTGAAAACATTTGGAGTGAAACATGTCAAATCGTAAAGCTTTCTTTGAAGCAGACCTGCATGATGATGTTGTGGTGGATGCGATTGCTGCTGAATTGGGTCGTCAACAACATACGTTGGAATTGATTGCCAGTGAAAACATTGTGTCCAAAGCAGTGATGCAGGCGCAAGGCTCGGTGATGACCAATAAGTATGCTGAAGGTTACCCCAACCGCCGTTATTATGGTGGTTGTGAACATGTGGATAAAGTTGAAGTTTTGGCGCAGGAGCGTGCAAAAGAAATGTTTGGCGTCAAACATGCTAATGTTCAGCCGCATTCGGGTTCACAAGCCAATATGGCTGTGTACATGGCTGTATTAGAGCCTGGTGACACAGTGATGGGCATGGATTTAGCACATGGTGGACACTTAACGCACGGTTGTCCTGTAAATTTTTCAGGTCTTTTATACAATGTTGTGGCTTATGGTGTGCGTGAGTGCAATCACAGAATTGATTATGATGTCATGCAAGATTTGGCCAATGAGCATCAACCGAAAATGATTATTGGTGGCGCATCAGCGTATGAGCGTGAGATTGATTTTAAACGTATGCGTGAGATTGCAGACTCTGTGGGCGCGATTTTGTTTGTTGATATGGCGCATTATGCAGGTTTAATTGCTGCGGGTGTATATCCAAGCCCTGTGGGTCACGCGCATGTCATCACCACAACGACCCATAAAACCTTGCGTGGCCCACGTGGCGGCATGATTTTAACCGATGATGATGATTTGGCGAAGAAGCTAAATTCCCGCATTTTCCCTGGTATTCAAGGTGGGCCATTGATGCATGTCATTGCAGCCAAAGCGGTGGCATTTGGTGAGGCTTTGGGTGAACAGTTCAAGCAAGATCAAGCGCAAGTGATTAAAAATGCGCGTGCTTTGGCCGATACTTTAACGGCTGGCGGTTTCGCTGTCGTTTCAGGTGGTACGGATTGTCATATGTTCCGTTTGGATGTGCGTCCACAAGGGATCACGGGTAAAGTGGCGGAACATGCCTTGGAAGCAGCGGGTATTACGACCAATAAAAACACCATTCCCTTTGATCCAGAATCACCGTTTGTGACTTCGGGTATCCGTATTGGCACATCAGTGATTACAGCGCGTGGCATGAAGGAAGTCGAGGCTAAGCAAATTGGCGAGATGATTTTACGTGTGTTGAAAGCACCCGAAGATACAGCATTACAAGCAGTGGTGGCGAAAGAAGTCTGTGATTTAACGGATCGTTTTCCGATTTACGAAAGTTAATTTTGCATTGTCCTTTTTGCTTTCATGAAGAAACACGCGTGATTGACTCGCGCGTGGTGGAAGCGGGTGGGGCAGTGCGCCGACGGCGTGTATGTGAATCATGTGGTAAACGTTTTTCCAGTTATGAGCGGGCGGAACTTCGTTTGCCCATGGTGGTGAAAAAAGATGGCACACGGCAACCCTTTGATGTGGAGAAGATTCGTAAAGGCATGATGAAAGCCTTGGAAAAACGCCCTGTTTCGACTGAAGATATGGCGGCATCATTGCACGCTATTTTATGTGCTGTACAGGGTGAAAGTGAAATTATCGCTTCGCGTGTAGGTGATTATGTGATGGAACAATTGCAAAAACTTGATGTGGTGGCGTATGTACGTTTTGCTTCGGTATACCGGGAATTTAAAGATATGGATGAGTTTTTGACTGCTGTAAAATCCGCCATGGATGCAGAGGGTGTCAAACAAAGGGGGAAGTGATGGCTGTAAAAATTGCAGTATTGCCAGGTGATGGCATCGGTCCTGAAATTATTGATGAAGCGTTGAAAGTATTGGATGTTTTGAATCAAAATTTTAATTTGGATGCAAGATGGGAAGAAGCAACCATTGGTGGTGCAGCTTACGATGCTGAGAATGATCCTTACCCTGCTTCTACACAAGTTTTAGCACATGCATCGGATGCGGTTCTTTTGGGGGCAGTGGGAGGACCAAAATGGGAAGCATTGGATAAACCTTTGCGCCCTGAAGCGGGTTTGCTTCGTATTCGTGAAGATTTGGGATTGTTTGCCAACTATCGTCCAACTAAGGTGTTCGATCAATTGTTGGATGCATCCACTTTGAAGCCCGACGTGGTGCAAGGTGTCGATATTCTTGTGGTGCGTGAGTTGGTATCGGGTATTTATTTTGGTCAACCACGTGGCTTTGAGGAATATAAAGGCGAACGTTCGGGTTTTAACACCATGCGTTATCGTGAGTCTGAAGTCCGTCGCATTGCACGGAAGGCTTTTGAAGCGGCGCGTTTGCGCTCAAATAGAGTATGCAGTGTTGAAAAATCCAATGTCTTGGAAGTTTCTGAGTTGTGGCGTGAAATTGTGACTGAAGTGCATCAGGCAGAGTTTTCGGATGTTGAATTATCACACATGTATGTGGATAACGCGGCGATGCAATTGATTCGTCACCCGAAACAATTCGATGTGATTGTCACAGGCAACTTGTTTGGTGATATTTTATCGGATGAAGCATCGATGCTTACAGGTTCGATTGGCATGCTGCCGTCGGCTTCCATTGGCGAAGAATTTGCCATGTATGAGCCGATTCATGGTTCTGCACCTGATATTGCTGGTGAGAACAAAGCCAATCCATTGGCTACGATTTTATCGGTAGCGATGATGCTTAGATTTTCGTTAAATCGTGAAGATTTGGCTGAAAAAGTGGAACAAGCGGTTGAAAATACGCTTGATGCAGGTGTGCGTACGGTTGACTTGGCGAATGGAGAAACATCGGTTTCATGCTCGGCGATGGGTGATGCAGTGTGTGAAGCATTGGAGGCATTAGCATAATGGACACTTTTTTACCGAAGAAAGACGGCTATGTGGTGGCAGTGGTGGGTGCAACAGGGGCTGTAGGTCAGGCCATGTTGGAAATCTTACAAGAACGTAAGTTCCCAATAGCCAACATGATTCCTCTGGCTTCAAGTCGTAGTGCTGGTTCATTGATTGAATTTAATGGCGAAAGTTACGAAGTTGAAGACTTGGAAACCTTTGATCCTACTGGCGTGGATATTGCATTGTTTTCGGCAGGTGGTGGGACATCCAAAGCGCATGCCCCCCGTTTTGCTGAAGCGGGTTGTTATGTTGTGGATAATTCCAGTGCATGGCGCATGCATGAAGATATTGCTTTGGTGGTTCCTGAAGTGAATCCGAATGATTTGGATATGGCGCGGCATAACCGCATCATTGCTAATCCCAATTGTTCAACGATTCAAATGGTGGTGGCGTTGAAACCTTTGCATGATGTGGCAGTGGTTAAGCGGGTCAATGTTTCGACCTATCAAGCCGTGTCGGGTGGTGGTGGCAAGGCTATTGAAGAGTTGGCGAAGCAAACGGGTGCTTTGTTGAATGGTGAGTCTTTAGAAGTGAATGTGTTTCCTGCACGTATTGCCTTTAATGTGATACCACATATTGATGTTTTTCTTGAAAATGGCTATACCAAGGAAGAACAAAAAATGATGGATGAAACGCGTAAAATTATGGGTGCAGATATTGCAGTGACTGCGACAACAGTCCGTGTACCTGTATTTTATGGTCATTCAGAAGCTGTGAATGTGACGTTTGAAAGTGAAATGACAGCGGATCATGCGCGTCAAATTCTGGCCGATGCCGAAGGGGTCTGTGTGGTGGATGATCCTTCGAGTGAGGATTACCCCTTGGCATCAGAAGCTGCGGGAACCGATCCTGTTTGGGTGGGGCGTATTCGTGAAGATGCTTCGTGTGCCAATACCTTGCACTTGTGGGTGGTGGCAGATAATGTCCGTAAGGGTGCTGCATTAAATGCTGTTCAGATTGCAGAATTGTTGATTGAGCAATCAACATAAATACAGGTTTTTGATTTTATCCTAGGGAGGCAGGTATGTATCGTCATATCATGCATGTTGTTTGCGCATTTGCGTTATCAATATTAAGTTTTACAGGGATGGCGCAAGCTGTCTCTTTGGGAAAAATTGATGTCGCTAGCCATTTGGGCGAGCCTTTTTATGCAGAAGTTCCATTGGGACTTGATGATGGGGAATCCATTGCCAATGTCTTTGTGAGTTTAGCAACGGCTTCGGACTACCGTTTGCTGGAGGTCTTTCACGATCAAGCTGTTGATGTGATTAAGGTGAATGTCAAGCGTGATCAACGGGGAGGGCGTGTGGAGTTGACTACAGTTCGCCCATTGGATCTTCCTTTTTTCAATGTGATTATGAAGGTCAAGCAAGGGCGGGCAACACACTTTAAGAAATTTTCTGTTTTTCTTGATTTGCCCAAATCTTCGTCACAAGTGCGTCAACAATCATTCACGAAAAGGCAACCTCAAACAGAAGCGAAACAGCGTATGATGGTTGCTAAACTTGTATTTCATCGTGCTAGCCCCATTGTGTCGACACAAAAAGTTAAATCTTTGGTACAAGATGTTGCCAAGTCCCGTGATCGGTGGGCAAGAACCCAACGTTATGGTCCGATGGTGTTTGGTGATACCATTACCACGGTTGCACAGCGTTTACGTGTTGATCAGCGTTTTAGTAATCAACAAGTCATGTTGGCGCTGTTTGAAAAGAATAAAAGTAAATTTAGTCAGAATAATATCAATCTGATTAAAGCAGGCACTTATCTTGATGTCCCCACTGCTGATGAAGTCATGTTGCATAGTGATGCCGAAGCGATTCGTATGTTGCATCAGCAGGCTCAAGTCTGGAAGAAATTAACCCAACAAAGTCAATATGCCAAAGTAAAAGAAGCACAGAAGAACCGTTACGCAAAGCATGTAAGTATCGGTGAACATGCCAGTGGTGTTGCAAAAGCCGCACTGGTTGCCAAACCTGAAACGCGTACTGAGATGGCACAGTCCTCTTCAACCAAGGGTGTTGAAGGTAGTGGGGAGTCTGCAAAAAGCAGTGCTTCCGTGCTTGAAAATGCAACGATTATTTTGTTGCAAAAAGAAAATGAAGATCTTAAGAAGCGTTTGAATTTGCTTGAAACAACGCTAGCCAAGATGGCTTCAAAAACACCCGTAGAAAAAGCCTCTGCAGCCTCTGCAGCCTCTGCAGCACAGGTGAACAAGCTTCAGATACAATTGGCACGTCAAAATAATGCGTTAGAAAAGGCGCGTCAGAAAATTCTTGCTCAGCAAGAGGATGATGGTGGGTTTGGCTTGTTGGCATGGATTTTAATGGCTGTTGTGACCTTGTTATCTATTGTTGTTGGTTACCTTGTTTATATGTTGAAAGGACAGCGTAAGCACCCTGCTCAACAAGATCCTGCACAAGAGGATGATTTAAGTCACCCTGTGACCCATGAGGAATCTGATGCCCCCGCGTTTGATGATTCTAACCTTGATGCCCTGCAACAGTCAGCACCTGCGGATGCCTTTGAAGGTATTCCAGACTTGACCGATGAAGATACATCGGAGATGGAAGCCTTTCAAAATCCCGAAGAAGAACCTGACCCCAATGTGGATTACTTGTCAGAAGCGGATGTATATACTCGCTATGGCATGGATGATGAAGCTGAGAAGCAAGTCAATATGGCATTGCGTTTGCGAGAAGATAATAAAGATGCACATGTTAAACGTGTAGAAATACGACATGCCCGTGGGGATCATGCTGGTGTGAAGGATGCTGTAGAAACCGCGAAACTTGCTTTAACAGGTTCATCATTGGCACTGTTTATGACAGCTTATGAAGCACTTGGAAGCGACGGTGTGAGTGATGATGAAGTGCCTGCTACTTCAGCGTCTGACAGCACAACATCTGAAGATCTGCCATCAGATATGGAAGAGTTTGATTTACCAGACTTGTCGGGTGCCGATGATCCGAAAGCTGGAACGGATGAACTGGATCTGGGTGAGATGGATTGGTCTGGTGCAGATTTGGATTTGGGGGCTTCGCTGGGGAAGGTTGTAACATCAGATCAAGAGGATGATGGTTTAGAATTCACAGACTTAGATTTGCCGACGATGGGTGATCATTCTGAAGCAGATGTGGATTTAGATCTGGATGCTGTACAGGTCGATGACGGTGGTTTGGACTTTTCTGGGTTAAATATACCAAATATGGATAGTGGTGAGGATGAGCATGATGCAACCGTGAGCATGGCTGCACCCGATGCCTTGAATTTGGATGATAGTTCTCTGACAGACTTGGATGATAATGAAAGCCCATTGTTATCGGATTCGGATGATGTGTTGGGTGATATTGACTTATCATCGTTTGATTTGACTGAAAATGAGGTGGTTGAGAGCTTTGAATCAATTGCTGTGAATGAGCGTGAACAAAGTACGCCGACTATGTCTAACTCTGAAGGTGAGTATCTTTTAACAGAATTCTCAGGCCTTAACTTGGGCGAGTTTGATGAGGATACAGCCTTACCCAATGATAAATTGTCCAGTGCTAAGGTTTCGTCCTTAACTGTGGCTGATGAGATGGACGACCTCACCATGCAAATGGGCGCTTTGGATGATTTGGCGAAAGATCTGCATGATGATTTGGGTGGAGATAGTAGTCTCGATTTGGATGATTTTGATGATCTTGATATTGATTTGGATGCTGTGGATCATGATGCCGATTTGGAAGAGTTCACCAGCACCATTCAAGCAACACTGAAAGAGTTGGGTGTTGAGGATGGTGAGTTGGATGCTCCTGAAGTTGATGATATGAATATCCATGATCTTGATACTGATTTTGATGATTTAAATCTAAGTGAGCTGGAAGACGGTCATGTGAATAAGAAAGATGGTTTTGAGGCAAGTTTGGAATTGGATAACCTGTTAAGTGAGTTGGATGACTTTTCGAAGGGTGATTAATTCATTGGGAACCTTTTGGGCTTCGGCAATGCTAGCGAAGGATGAGGTGAATATAGTGATTCAAGTATGAAACCACCGTCATTCTCGAAAACTTTTATCGGGAATCACTCCATAGACCCTCGATAAAAGCACGTGAGGGCAGCATCATGCTTGACTACGATATGGAAGCATGGTTTATCCCAAGGATGCCCTCGAGTGCTTGTGTTGACATGGATACCGATAAAATATTTCGGGGTGAGTGGGTAGCTTCGTGCTTGAACCACTTATATGTTATGTGAATCTGCTTTGTTTTTCTTCGAGTTCTTCCCAAGTTTGATAGGTAGTCCTTAATTTTTCTTCAAGCCCATTGAGCTTCTTCTGATCCAATTGATAGGCTTCTGTATGCTCTGTAAAGTAGTTAGGATCACAAAAACGTTGTTCGATATGTCGTTTCTCTTCTTCCATATTTTCGATGTTGAGAGGTAAGTTGTCCAGTAAGGTTTGTTCTTTATAGGATAGTTTGTGTACGTTTTTTCCTATTTTATTTGTGAGCTTGGTGTTTGTTGTGCTTACTTTTTTGGTGGGTCTTTCTTGCTCATTTTGACGTATTTTCCAAGCTTGATAGTCAGAATAGCCCCCCTCAATCGGAACAATGTTTCCATCACCTTCAAAGGCTAAAATGCGTGATGCTACACGATCCATAAAGGCACGATCATGGCTGACAACTAAAATCGTACCTTTATATTGGGTTAAGGCTTGTTCAAGTACAGCCAATGTTCCAATATCCAAATCATTGGTGGGCTCATCTAGAATCAAAATATTGGCAGGTTCTAATAAAAGTTTTGCCAATAAGAGTCGCCCACGCTCACCGCCAGACAATGCTTGTACCCGTGCATTGAGTCTTTCTTTATCAAAGAGAAAATCCTGCATATAACTGACAATATGGCGTGGTTCATGCCCGCCAATTTGTACATATTGACCACCATCAGGCGCCAAGACTTCTTTCAGTTTCAGCGTGGGATCAAGATCCCGCATTTGGGCAAGAAATGCAGGGGCAAGCCTTGCACCATGACGAATACGCCCTTGATCGGGTTGTAACTTGCCCAATAATATATTGAGTAAGGTTGTTTTACCAATACCATTCGCGCCAACCAAACCAATGCGTTCGCCCGCCATGATTTTATGGCTAAAGTCTTTGGCGATGGTGATTTTCTCACCCGCTGGTCGGGTAAATTGATGACTTATCTCGATGGCTTCCATCAAGATCTTTCCCGACTTGATGCCGCTGGCAACACGCAGTGCAACATCCCCACCATGTAAACGCCGTTCGGAGCGTTGTTTACGTAATGTCTCCAAAGCACGCACACGGCCTTCATCGCGTGTGCGGCGAGCAGGGATGCCTTTGCGAATCCAACGTTCTTCATCGGCCAACACCTTATCAAATTTACGGTGTTGAGTGCTTTCAATCGCCATGAGTTCTGCTTTTTTATCCAAGTATTCAGCATACGAACATGGAAAGTGAATCAGTTTTCCACGATCCAATTCAATGATTTCTTCAGCTACAGCATCCAGAAAATAACGGTCATGGGTAATGAACAGTACCGCACCTGCAAAATTGGCAACAAAATCTTCTAGCCATTCAATGGATGCGACATCCAAGTGATTGGTAGGTTCATCCAGCAACAATACATCAGGTTCGATAACAATCGCACGCGCAAGCGCCACACGGCGCAACCAGCCGCCCGATAGTTCGCCCACATCACGTTGAGATTCCAAATTTAGGGTGGATATAGCCATGTCGATACGCGCATGTAATTGCCATGCGTTGGCGTGTTCCAATTTTTCTTGTAACTCGCTTACAGTCTGTAACATGGCATCGGAAGGGTCATATTCTAAAGCATTGAGTGCGATTTGATAGGCTTCCA
>JAUZQO010000042.1 GCA_030950925.1 Mariprofundaceae bacterium | reverse complement strand
TGCCGTATCTCCCCAAAGGCACTAATTTATCAGGATATTCTCAGCAAGAACTTGATGGAATTTCTTGGAAGTTAAACACCCGACCACGAAAAATCTTGAACTTCAGGTGTCCTGCTGAAATATACATGCCTGAGTCCTTCGGCTTTCATAAACATTTTGCGCATGTTGCACTTGAAACTTGAAACTTGAAACCGCCGTCAATAAATTTTGCCTACCGACTTGAATTGTAGAAGCGTCATTTTTTATTGTCTCAATTTCTTGGGGGCATTGTATTTTGATGAATCATTGGGATTAAGTCCCTGTTTTAAGTCGCTCAATCAATTGTTCAGGAAACTTATGTATAATCATATCATGAATCACATCACGCAATTCATATTTCACTTGTTTGAGTTCGACTTGGGCTTGGCGCGGGCGGACGACTGCGTAACAAGCTTTGGTAATGCCATCACGAGGTTGCCCCACAGAACCTGGGCAAATTAAAGCGGCTTCTTCTTGGCTGATATCAATATGAATGTCACCTTTAATATGCTTGGCTTGCTGATCTTGTAAGATGTAAATACCCTGAAAGTGACTATGACCATGAAGACAGAATTTATAACTATTTTGAGCCATCCATTGAAGATTCTTAAGGGCTGTTGCTTGATAAATATAACCATTGAAGCAGGTCAGATCCATAGGCGCACCATGTACTGCCATCCAAGGACGTTGGGTGATTTTGAGCGGTAAGTTGGATAGGTATAAACGCTGTTTATCTTCAATGGTATGAATAGTCCATTCAGCAACATGTGAGGATGATGAGGTCATACTGTGTACCATATTGCCTGTGCCAATGGCATGATCATGATTGCCACGTAAACTTAAAAGCCCACGCTTTTGTAACAGTTCAAGGCATTCAGTGGGGTGGGGGCCATAACCCACCAAATCACCGAGTATAAAGATACGACTGATGCCTTGGCGATCAATATCGGCCAATGTAGCTTTGAGTGCAGGTAGGTTGGCATGAATATCCGATAAAATGGCAACGGGTTCATATTCATCGAACCATGTTGTGACATTATCCATGCAACCTTGTGTTGTGACGGGTATATTAGGACTATGAGCTTGCTGCGTATAACTGGAAAGAATTTCAATAATATGATCCGCAGCACTTTGGATATCTCCTGAAGGAAAAAACATATCTTTGAGTTGTTCCGCTACAATATGTGGGGCATCTATCCCTGCACTCTGATTAAAATGTTTATGTAGCAATGTACGCAAGGTTTCGCCAAGTTGACGGGATCGGCTACGATTCAACCAAGTATGGGAATAGCGGCGTAACCAGCCTGCAACCCAAGCTGAAAATGCGAAAAAATGATCCCAAGCGTAAATATCATCATCCAAATAATAAATCTTGCCGTCTATAAATCCAAAATTGGACAAGCCTTCATCCAATCGTTTATCACAACGTGTAATGTAAGATAAATACATATCACAAATGGTGGCAATGAAGGGCAATGCTTTGTCGGCTAGGAAATCAGGGGATTCAAAAAGCGTATGCACGGGGGTAAGGCGGAGGGTGATGTTGCCAATATGCCAATGAGAATCTTGGTGTTGAATAAACCAAGTGCGCGAAGGATGGTAAACATTCGCTTCACGCTCGTTTTCAATGAGGTTGCTAAGCCAGCGTTTGGCAATTCTTTCTTCGGTAAATTTCTTATCGGGGTGGAGCTTTAAGACATAATGATCGTTGAACTTAAGGTGAGTGGTTGTTTTACCCATAAACTCACCAGCATGTCCAAGTTCGATGTTATCTTGTAATAAGATGCTTTGGATATGTTGAAGCTCGACATTTTCATTCCCAAGTGAGCCAATGATATGAATGTTTTCTTGCTTTATCTGATTTTCCATGTGCCAAGGATATACATTTCCGTCTATATAAGCATGCCCAAACTATTTTTTTGATGGACGGACGATATTTTTTTAGCATGATGCGATGAGCGGTATGGAGGAGTAGGGGTGATGGAAGCATATTTGCAAAATTGTTGTGATAGCCATGAATGGATGGGCTGTGTGGTCGTGGGTGGTGATGGACTATTGCTGGCAAGTGTTGGACATGGTTTGGATGATGGCTGCACAGCACTGTTGCCAGATTGGCTTTCAGCGGGTGAGGGTATTGCCATGCGGGGGGATTTAAATGGTATGACCTGTTGTTGTATGATGCCTAAAAATCAGAGTGCGATGATTTTGGCTTGGAGTGTGGATGTGAAACAAGCTGGTAAATTATATTTTGCCATACGGACACGGCATATTCCAAGACACGTGATTTCAGTACTGAAAGATATGGGGCAAGATGTGCAGCAGATGCTATACCCTGAATAAAAATTTGAGTATTTAAATGACATATTGACACAAATGTAGTCTATAGTCCGTCACATAGTGGTTTAAGTATTGATTGACCCTTATCGTCATTCCCGAAATCTTGTATTGGAAATCTATGCTCTTAAAGAGTTCCTCGACAAAAGCACGCGAGGATGACGAGGTACTTTCTACTTAAACGACTATAGTGAAGAGTTAAATTGAAATAGGAGTGAATGATATGGCAAGTGCAGATGAAGTTGTAAAAGATTTGATGCTGATTGACGGCGCGATTGCTGCAATTATTGCAGATTCCGACAGTGGACTGGTGATGGCATCGCAATCCAAAGGCTTTGATACGGATACAGCAGCAGCGGGCAACACACGCGTGATGTTGGCAAAGCGTGACACCATGCGCATGTTGGGCTTGGATGATAACATTGAAGATATTTTGATTACCTTGGGTAAGCAACTGCATTTGATTGCACCTTGGAGTAAAAATGATGCTATTTTTGCCTACCTTGTGGTGGACAAAGCAGGTACAAATTTGGGCATGGCACGCGCTCAATTGAGAAGTGCTGTGGCATCATTGAGTATGTAATACTCATTGCTTATTTCAAGATGTTTGTAATGAAGAAAGGGAGCCAATGGCTTCCTTTTTTGTGCTTGATGTCATCGTTTAAGTTCAAGTTGCCCCGTCATGCTCGAATCTTGTATCAAGCATCTGGTCATAGACCCCCGACACAAGTATTCGGGGCTGACGACGGGGAGGGACCATTCGGATGATATTTTAAGACCTGATTCCAGCCTTTATAAATATTAGAACAGGTGAAACTACTTGAGTGTTTTAAGAAATTCAATGATGTCCAAGCGATCATGTTCTTTGACCATTTCAGGAAGTGTTGGCATCACCAAACCATAAGGATTGGCGTCTACAACGGCTTTTGCCTTGACATCTGTTTTGGCAAAAGATTCAGGTGATGTTAACCAAGTATCAATCCATACAGCATTGTGACGGGTCAAAACGCCTTCTAAACCAGGGCATCCCACGGCACTAACTTCATGGGTTAAATGGTGGCAGTGAACACACACAGCATCAAAGGTAGCTTTGCCTCGTTCGGCACTAGCTTGAAAGCTAGGAGATTCTGGCACTAAGTCACCTTCAGCAAAGGCTGATGTGGAAAGTAGCAGTAGTGATATGATGTAAAACACATTGAACATAGGCATAGAATACATGTCCCTCCCAAACTTAACCCACGCACTTTAGATATAAGCTACACAAGCTGCAAGGGTATAGTAATGCACTGGGATGCAAAATGAGCGGCTAACTGGAAAAGGAAACCTAGCTGTGTACCTTTCGCCGCCTTTGTTTTTTTAGTTATCACGGAGTTCATGATGCATGTTTCACCTATTTCAGCCCTTTCACCGCTTGATGGACGTTATGCGGGAAAAGTTGCCAGTTTGCGCCCTATTTTTAGTGAGTATGGACTGATCAAAGCCCGTGTGACCGTAGAAGTACGTTGGTTTCAAATGCTTGCAGCGCACAGTGACATTCAAGAAGTTCCGAGCTTCTCAGATGGAGCGCAATCTTTTTTAAATGATATTGTATCGAATTTCTCTGAAGAAGATGCCGCGCGTGTGAAAGATATTGAACGCACAACCAACCATGATGTGAAAGCGGTGGAATATTTTCTTAAAGAAAAAGTTGAAGGGCATGAAGAACTGGTAAATAGTTCAGAGTTTTTTCATTTTGCCTGCACTTCCGAAGATATTAACAACTTATCTTATGCTTTGATGTTGAAAGAGGCGCGTGATACGGTGATGTTACCCATGTTCCATACCATGTTGGAAGCATTGAAAAAAGGTGCGATTGAATTTTCTGCACAACCTTTATTGGCACGCACGCACGGTCAATCCGCTAGCCCCACCACCATGGGTAAGGAATGGGCGAATGTGGCGCATCGCATGCAACGTCAAATCCAACAAATCGAAAACACGGTGATGTTGGGAAAAATCAATGGTGCTGTCGGTAATTATAATGCACATTTGGCATCCTACCCTGAACTCAATTGGGAAGGCATTGCACAAGGTTTTGTTGAATCGTTGGGTTTGGATTGGAATCCATACACCACACAAATTGAACCCCATGATTATATTGCAGAATTGAATGATGCGGTGGCACGATTTAATACCATCTTGATGGACTTTTGTCGTGATATTTGGGGCTATGTTTCTTTGGGTTATTTCAAGCAGCGTGTGATTGCAGGTGAAGTGGGTTCATCCACCATGCCCCATAAAGTGAATCCGATTGATTTTGAAAATGCAGAAGGAAATTTGGGGCTTGCCAATGCCGTGTTACGTCATTTGGCTGAAAAATTACCCATGTCTCGCTGGCAACGTGATTTAACCGATTCAACTGTATTGCGTAACCTTGGTGTGGGGTTTGGTTATACGTTGTTGGCATTGGAATCAGCGTTAAAAGGCATCAACAAGCTTGAAATCAATGCCGCACGTTTGGATGCAGATTTAGATGCCACTTGGGAAGTTTTGGGTGAAGCTGTGCAAACGGTGATGCGTCGTTATGGTTTACCCAATCCTTATGAACAACTCAAAGCCTTGACGCGCGGCCAGGGAATTACGGCTGAATCCATGCAAGTTTTTATCACAGCTTTGGATATTCCTGAAGATGCAAGGAAACACCTGCTTGAAATGACACCTGCAACGTATATTGGTAATGCGACTAAGCAGGCGAAAAATATTTAAGGAAAACATCGCATGATGAAGCAAGGCATTCAGCAATATCTTGCAGCACTTGATCATTGCATGATGATCGATCGAAGGGTGTTGGAAAAACGACTTCATGGCTTAAAACACCAATTACGGCAAGGGAAATCCATTGAACAAGGCTTGCAAGATGTGGCAAAGAAACTTGCTACATCGCAAGCGAAGTATCAGCAACGCTTGGCCCATATACCTGTTCTTTCATATCCCGAAAGCTTGCCTGTATCAGCCAAACGCAATGACATTTCGCGTGCCATTGAAAAAAACCAAGTGGTCATTGTGGCAGGTGAAACAGGCTCAGGGAAAACCACACAAATTCCCAAGATTTGTTTGGAACTGGGGCGGGGCATTGCAGGCTTGGTTGGACATACCCAGCCGCGCCGTATTGCTGCCCGAAGTGTGGCAACGCGCATCGCCCAAGAATTGGATAGCAAGGTGGGCGAACATGTGGGCTATAAAGTTCGCTTTGCTGATAAAAGCCAGCCCCATGGTTATATTAAGTTGATGACCGATGGTATTTTACTGGCAGAAGTTCAAAGCGATGCTCGCCTTGAACAGTATGACACCATCATCATTGATGAAGCCCACGAACGTAGCTTAAATATTGATTTTTTACTGGGTTATTTGAAACAACTCTTGCCCAAACGCCCTGATTTGAAAGTCATCGTCACCTCTGCGACCATCAACACGAAACACTTTTCCGAATTTTTCAATGATGCACCCATTATTGAAGTATCAGGGCGTTCCTATCCTGTGGATATTCTATATCACCCGATTGTTGGTGATGATGATGCGGTGGAGCAAGGCTTGCCACAGGCGATTGTGGCAGCGGTCGATGAAGTGGAACGTATGGATGCGATGGGTGATGTCTTGGTGTTTTTACCTGGCGAACGTGAAATTCGTGAAGCCATGCACGCGCTGGAAAATCATGCGATGAAACATACGGAAGTGATTCCCTTGTTTTCAAGGCTTTCTGCCAGCGAGCAAGATCGGGTGTTTCAAGGTCATCGTGGCCGGCGCATTATCTTGGCAACCAATGTCGCAGAAACATCGCTGACCGTACCTGGAATTCGTTTTGTGATTGATTCGGGTTTGGCACGTATTTCACGCTATAGTGCGAAAACCAAAGTGCAGCGTTTACCCATTGAACCGATTTCCCAAGCCAGTGCCAACCAGAGATCAGGGCGTTGCGGACGTGTGGCAGCGGGTGTGTGTATTCGTCTTTATGATGAAGCTGCTTTTTCACAACGCAGTGAACAAACCGACCCTGAAATTTTACGCACCAATCTCGCCAGTGTGATTTTACAAATGGCAAGCTTGGGTTTGGGTGATGTGGCAAAATTTCCGTTCATGAACCCGCCTGAATCGCGTTCGATTTCCGATGGTTACCGTTTATTGCATGAGCTTCAAGCTGTCGATGAACAGAGGAATCTAACGCCTACAGGGCGTAAGCTTGTGCGTTTACCCGTTGATCCACGTTTGGGGCGGATGGTGTTGGAAGCGGATCAAGAGCGTTCCTTGCATGAGGTTTTGGTCATTGTTGCGGCACTTTCGGTGCAAGATCCGCGCACACGCCCGATGGATGCACAACAAAAAGCGGATGAAAAACAGCGTATTTTCCGTGATGAAACATCTGATTTTATGGGGTATATGAAATTATGGGATTGGTATCACGAACAAGCCAAGCACCATTCTAAAAATCAGCTTCGGAAACTGTGTCAAAAATATTATTTATCGTATATTCGCTTGCGTGAATGGAATGATTTACATGGGCAATTGTTGGGCATGGTGCGAGATTTAGGCTTAAAACTCAATCAAGAAGCTGCCAAACCTGATGAGGTGCATCGTGCATTGTTGGCAGGCTTATTGGGGCATATTGCGGTTCAGGATGAAAAGAAAAACTACTTGGGGGCACGAAACTTGAAATTATCGGTGTTTCCAGGCTCTCATTTATACAAAAAACCACCCAAATGGTTCATGGCAGCGAATTTGATGGAAACCAACCGTTTGTATGCGCGCATCATTGCCCCGATTGATCCGCTATGGTTGGAGCGTTTAGCCCCTCATATCGTTCAACGTGAGCATTCTGAACCGCACTGGTCGGCAAAACGCACCCAAGTATTGGCGGATGAACGCTTAACCTTGTTTGGTTTAACCATCGTTGCCAATCGCTTGGTCAATTATGCCAATATTGATGGTGTGGTGTCGCGTGAGTTGTTTATTCGCCATGCCTTGGTGTTGGGTGAATATCGGACACATGGCAAGTATGCTCAACACAATCAAAGCCTTATCAAACAGTTGGAGACCTTGGAAGCCAAATCACGACGGCGGGATGTGTTGGCAGAAGAACAAGTGATTTTTGAGTTTTTTGATGCCTTAATTCCTGAACATGTATGCAGTGGCAAACTATTTGAACAATGGCGCAAAGAAATTGAAGTGAAACAACCCAAATGCTTGTATTTAAGCAAACAAGTGTTGCTTGCCAATGATGATGTGGGCATTCATGCCGATGATTTCCCTGATACGGTGCAAATCGGGGCGCAACGTCTGCGTTATGACTATCATTTTGATCCATCCCACCATGCCGATGGTATCACCTTAATCATTCCTCAAGCCATCTTGGGGCAATTGCAGGCGGAACGCTTTGAATGGTTGGTGAAGGGCATGTTGCAAGAAAAGCTGGTGGCGTTGATGAAAGGTTTGCCCAAATCCTTGCGGCGGAATTTTGTGCCAGTACCCCAGTTTGCAGAAGCGGCGATGGATGCCATGAGCTTTGGGGAAGGACATCTTTTATCGAATTTTTCACGCCAATTGGAACGCATGACAGGCATGTATATTTCCACAGAACAATGGGCAGTGAATACATTACCCAAGCATTTAAAGATGAACTTTCGTGTATTGAATGAACGTAAGAAAATCTTACAAGAACACACCGACTTGGTTTTTTTGCAACAAAAATTTGCGATGGGTGGGCAAACGGAAGCAGCATCCCATGCACTGGAAAAAGAATGCATCAAACGCTGGGAATTTGGTGATTTGCCTGAATGTGTGATGCAAAAAGTGAACGGTGTGCATATTCAACGCTTTCCAGCCTTGATGGATAAGCAAGATAGTGTTGCCATTGTGATGTTGGAGCAACAACACATCGCAGATAACATGATGTATGCAGGTGTGAGACGTTTGTTGATGCTGACGATGTATCAACAGGTGAAAATCTTGAATCAACAGATGAAAAAAAATAAAGCGATGATGATGCAAGCGGCTTTATTGGGCGATGCTGAAGCATTACGCAACGATGTGATTGCTAAAGTCTTTGAATCGGTCTTTTTATCCAACACATTGCCGCGCACTCAGTCTGATTTCGAATCGTGTTTGAACCAAGGGCGCAGCAAACTTGTGCAAGAAGGTCAGCGCATGATGCAATGGGTTGATGATGCGCTGCAAGCTCATGCACAATTAAGGGCAAAGATGCAGGCAAGTGTTGCGCCGCAAAAAAAAGCTATGTTGGACGATGTGGAACATCAACTGAAACACTTGATGGGGATAAGGTTTGTTGCCGATACACCTGCATCGTGGTTGATGCACTTGCCGAGGTTTTTGAACGCTGCGGCGATTCGCGTAGAAAAATCAGGGCGTGATTTGGCAAAAGATAAGGCATTATCCCAACAAGTGAATGGTTTTTGGCAAGCTTATGAACAACGCATCAACATAGGTGTGAAACATGACGATTTATACAAGTGTCGCTGGATGATCGAGGAGTTGCGTGTATCGATGTTTGCCCAAAATCTTAAAACAAGCATGCCGATTTCTGTGAAGCGACTCGAAAAGCAATGGCAGAACATGCGATGAGTGTGCGTGTGGATAAATGGTTATGGGCGGCGCGTTTTTTCAAAACACGCGGTTTATCAAGTGAATCCGTGAAAGGTGGGCATGTGAGCTTGAATGGCATGCGGACTAAGCCTGCCAAAGAAGTGAAAATAGGTGATGTATTGATCCTTAAAAAAGGTTTGGAAATATTTGAAATAACGGTGTTGGGATTGGCTGAAAAACGTGGGTCTGCCACCATTGCACAAGGTTTGTATCAAGAAAGTGCAAGCAGTATCCAAGCGCGTGCAAAGCTTCGGGAACAACAACGCAATCATGCAGCATCATCGCCTGCACCCAAAAAACGCCCTGATAAAAAATCGAGACGACATATTATTCAGTTTAAACATGCTTTGTAATTTTTTTAATATGGAGGTTTAAGTATGCAACGACGGCTTCGCCCATCATCCAATCATCAGCCACGAATGCTTGTGTCGGGTGGGGGGGGGTCTATGGATAGGTTCCCAATAAAAAATTTGGGGAATGACTGGATAGGGGGCGTTGGACAACTGCATAAGGAGACCCTATGAAACGCATGGTTTTTTTATCTTGACTCAGTGCCAACAAATATAAAAGGAAATGGGTTTGATACAAATGATTAAGATTCTATTTTTTGGCATCGTTGCGGATAAATTAGGTAAGCGAAGCACCGATGTGCAAGCTGGGCAAACCATTGCCGCATTGATTGATAAAGTGGGCTGCGCTGACATTCAGCCTTTATTGGTAGCAGTGAACCAAGAGCAAACACATGATATGGATTATGTTTTGCAAGATGGTGATGAAGTGGCGTTGATGCCTCTGTTTTCGGGTGGGTGATATGGGAATAAATATGCGTAAAGCTATTCGGATTCAGAAAGAAGACTTTTCACTGGAAGAAGAGGTGAATGCACTTCGCCAAGCTTCTCAACGCATCGGAGGAGTCACCACATTTCTTGGCTGTGCGCGTGATTTTTCAGAAGGTCGTGATGTATTTTCTATTCACTTTGAACAATATGCAGGCATGGCAGAAAAGGCGATGCAAGCTTTGGCGGATGAAGCCCAAGCCAAGTTTGATGTTATGGATATACGCATGGTACATCGTGTGACCACGGTTCATGCAGGTGATCAAATTGTGTTGATTGTGGTGGGTGCTGAACACCGAAAGTCAGCCTTTGAAGCATGTGAATGGTTGATTGATAGCTTAAAACAACGTGTACCGATTTGGAAAAAAGAGCTTACCCCCACAGGTGAAAGCTGGGTAACTTCTCACCCATGACGGCCACTTTTTTGAATATATTCAGCGTTGAGCGGTACTCGCTCAATCAGCATATTGAAAAATATGTCTCAATCGCTGCGTTCCGTTTGTCTTGCCTATACCCAAAAAACGATACGGGAGGTTTATGATGGATGTTCCAGTATTGGCGATTGTGGGTTTTTCTAATTCAGGTAAAACCACCTTGATGGAAAAGTTGATTGCTGCACTCACGGCAAAAGGCTTGTATATTTGCACCATCAAACATTCCCACCACCAACCTAATATGGATACGAAAGGTAAGGATAGCTGGCGACACAAACAAGCTGGTGCAAAAGCCTCATTATTGGTGGGATCTGAGCAGTTGTTGATGGTGACAGATATGCCCCAACCATTATCACCGCAGGAGATCGCAAAAAAATATTTTTCTGATGCGGATTTGGTTTTGGTCGAAGGCTATGCTTCGATGCCCTGCCCCAAAATTGAAGTGGTGCGTGCAGCGAGATCCACAGACTTACGCTGTGCAGGAAGTGATTTGCTTGCTGTGGTCACAGACATGGATAATTTGGATGTGAATGTGCCGCAACTACCTTTGAATGATGTGGCGCAGGTGGTGGACTTTATTTTACAATGGGGGAATTTTCATGGGTGAGAAATATACATCAATACCTGAAAAACAGATTCAATTTATGGCCAAGCAACGCATGTATTTTATCGGTACAGCGACAAGCGATAGCAGGGTGAATATTTCGCCCAAAGGCATGGATAGTTTTCGTGTACTGAGTCCCAATCATGTGCTTTGGTTGAATGTAACGGGAAGTGGCAATGAATCGGCGGCCCATTTGCAACAAAACAATCGTATGACCATTATGTTTTGCAGTTTTGAGAAAGTTCCGCTTATTCTTCGCTTGTATGGTAAGGCACGCACGATTTTAACATCCGATGATGATTGGGATGAATATTATGGTCATTTTGAGCCATTGGCTGGTGCGCGGCAAATTTTTGATGTGTCCGTTGATCTTGTGCATACTTCCTGTGGTTATGGTGTACCGTTGTATGATTTTGTGGGGCAACGTCCAACGCTAAACAAATGGGCCGAAAAAAAAGGTGAGCAAGGTATCAAGGATTATTGGCAAGAAAAAAATAGCCTCAGCCTTGATGATGAGCCGATTATCATTGCAGGTTTGGATTCAGAACAAGCATGATCCATGATTGTACGGCCGTTATTTTAGCAGGTGGTGAATCCAAACGTATGGGACAAGATAAGGCTTCCATACTTTTTCAGGGTCAAACTTTATTGCAGCATAGTATCAAACAATTAAGACCGTGCTTTGAAAATGTAATCGTCAGTGTTCGCAAACAGCGAAGTGATACAGATTTGCGACAAATTTTGGACAACAGTGAAAGTAAAGCCCCCATGCTGGGCATTGCAGCCGCACTGCAAGCAGTGCATACCGATTGGATTTTTGTGGTGGGGGTCGATATGCCATTTGTTGCCCATAAACTATTGAAAAATATGGCTTCAAAACGTGAAAATCATGATGCTGTGGCGGTGTATAGTGGTGGTTTTATGCAACCCTTATGCTGCTTTTATCGACAAACCTGTTGGTTTAAAATGCAACAAAATATTCAAGCAGAAAGACGCAGTTTAAAACACCTATTAAAGGCCTTGAACACACACATAATTTCCGAACATGAAGCGCGTTTATATGACCCCAAACTGCAAAGCTTTGTGAGTTTAAATACACCAACCGATCTAAAAACTTGGAGTAAAACATGAACTATTTATCTGTATCTGATGCACAGGAAGTGATTTTTAAGCATATTCACATGCAAAAGAGCGAATATCTATCTTTGCATGCAAGTTTGAACCGAATCTTGGCAGAAGATGTAATTTCCAACCGGAATCATCCGCCATATGATGTGTCTGCCATGGATGGTTATGCTGTGCGATTTGATGATGTGAAAAATGCAATGCCTAAACAACCCGTTCGCTTGCATGTGGTGGATGATATTCGTGCTGGGAACATGCCAAACATTAAGGTATTGCAAGGTAGAGCCGCACGCATTATGACAGGCGCACCCACGCCACAAGGTGTTGATACCGTCATCCGCTGTGAAGATACACAAGATGATGGCAACG
The DNA here is from genome assembly GCA_030950925.1 of Mariprofundaceae bacterium. Classification (GTDB taxonomy): domain Bacteria; phylum Pseudomonadota; class Zetaproteobacteria; order Mariprofundales; family Mariprofundaceae. The sequence continues at coordinate 10,722 of JAUZQO010000042.1, read as the reverse complement.
ATGTATTGATTCTTATCCCCCCAAAGCAAGGTGCAAACATTCGACCCATGGGTGAAAACTTGATGGATGATAAAATTGTATTGAACCAAGGCACATTGATTACACCAGGAGTTTTGGCCATTTTAGCCATGGTGAAACAAAAAAAAGTGAGTGTCTTTGCCCAGCCAACTGTGGCGATTTTATCATCGGGTGATGAGTTGGAAGCTTTGGATGAGGCGGTGGATGACAATAAAATACCTGATGCCAATTCCCATGCTCTGTATGCCCAATGCAAAGCCTTGGGCATCGAGCCAATATTGCTTGGTATTGCACGTGATAACCCGATTGAATTGCGTGCTAAACTTGCGCAAGGTTTGAAATACGATGTGTTGTTGGCAAGTGGTGGTGTATCGGTTGGACACCATGATTTTATGCGCCCAACCTTGGATGCCTTGGGCATTACCATGCATTTTTGGCGGGTTGCCATGCGCCCAGGTCATCCATTAGCCTTTGGCACAACAGAACATGGCACGGCTGTGTTTGGTTTACCTGGGAACCCAGTATCCAGCATGGTTTGTTTTGAACAATTTGTTTCGCCAGCTTTACGTCAGATGATGGGGCATAAAAAAATCTTTCGCCGAACCATTCAAGCACGTTTGGGGCATGATTTAAACGATCGGACAGGGCGTGCGCATTTTATACGGGTCAGCCTAGAAAAAGATGCAGAAGGTGCTTATCTGGCATATTCGACGGGTTCACAAGGCAGTGGTATTTTGATGAGTATGGCAGTGGCACAGGGTTTTGTGGTGGTACCTGAATCTTCGGATGGATTGAGAGAAGGTGATGGGGTGCAAGTGCAACTTTTACAGGGTATGGATTTTCAAGAGGGTATGGATGTATGAAAGCTAAAATTGGATTTATCACAGTTTCCGACCGCGCCAGTCGCGGTGAATACAAAGATTTGGGCGGTCCCGCGATGATTGCATGGTTTGAACGTGTATTAAGCAGTGAATGGGAGGCTGTTTCGCGCGTGATTCCAGACAATCAAGCTGGTATTGAAGCAACCTTAAAAGAACTTGCTGATGTTGAACTTTGTTCATTGATTGTCACCACAGGCGGTACAGGTCCTGCGGTACGGGATGTAACCCCAGAAGCAACCGAAGTTATCTGCGAAAAAATCTTACCTGGTTTTGGCGAATTAATGCGTCAAGCATCTCTTAAATTTGTGCCAACCGCTATTTTATCTCGGCAAACAGCGGGTATTCGAGGTCAATCACTCATTATTAACCTTCCGGGAAAACCTTCTGCCATTGATGATTGTTTAAACGCAGTATTCCCAGCCGTACCATACTGTGTTGATTTGATTGAAGGGGCATACTTGGAAGCGCATGACATGCAATGCAAGGTATTTCGTCCCAAACATTAGTATGTTCCAGAGCTTGCTGATGTGCATCTCCTTTATTGATGCAGTGCCGTAAAAACACGTGCCGCAAGGGTTTCAGAAATACCAGAGACTTGTGCCAGTTGCGTACGGCTGGCGCGTTTGATGCCATCAATGCCACCAAAATGTTTGAGCAAGGTGGCACGTTTACCAGTACCTATCCCATCAATTCCGTCCAATGATGAATGAAACATACTGTTTTTCTTGCGTTTGCGCATGTATTCGCCTGCAAAACGGTGTGATTCATCCCGAACACGGGCAATCAACATCAGAGCTGGGGAGTGAATGCCTGGTTTGAGAGGGCCATCACGCCATGAGGGCCACAATACTTCTGCACCAAATTTTCGACTGACACCTTTGGCAACGCCCAACTGTTTAAAATTTTTTAAACCTGCCGAGTGTGCAGCTTGAATAGAAATCTCCAATTGTCCTTTTCCGCCATCAATCAACATGACATCGGGTTTGGGCATTTTTCCTGCAACAATGGCGCGATAAAAGCGAGATAAGACAGCTTCCATCGCAGCATAATCATCGCTATCGGGTACAAATCTATTTTTTTGTGTGTCATCCAACTGATAGCGTCGATAATGGTTCTTTTCAGGCCCCTGCCAGCCACCATAAACCACAGCCGCCACAGTGTGTTGACCACCCAAGTGGGCGTTATCCACCGCGGCAATCAAATGGGGAGTTTCAGCCAAATCCAATAGCTCTGCCAATGCTTCAAAGGCAGGTTTTTGATCATGCTTATTGCCGCCTGCTTGTTGTTGTTCACCTGTGCGTTGAATCTCTTTGATCCATTGTAAACGTGCGCCACGCTTGGGAATTTTAAGTTGGCTTGAACATGAAGCTTGAATGAATTTTAATAGTTTTTGTAAATCAGCAAGTAATGATGGATCACATTGCAATAGAATTTCTTTGGGTGCTTGTTCATGTTGGTAACGCTCCATCATGAAGGCATGTAAAATTTCTTCATCTTCGGCATCACTGGCTTGTTTGAGGCGGATACTGTGTGTACCTAAATTGCAATGGGCGCGACGTATACCAATGCTGATGCTTACCGACTCGGCGCGACGAATCATGACAATCGCATCGGCTTCTTCGGGCAAATCGCTTTGTTCATTGCCCGCCAAAATACTCTGCAAAGCTTGAATTTTATCACGCCATTGTGCAGCAGCTTCAAACTTCATACTTTTGGAGGCTTGCTGCATATTTGTTTGCCATTGTTGTAAAATTGTTTGATTTTTCCCCTGTAAAAACTGTCGTGTTTCCTCAACTTGTTGTTGATACTCACGGTGTGAAACAATATCACAGCAAGGTGCAGAACAGCGTCCAATTTGGTGTTGCATACAGGGGCGGGTTCGATGGTGAAACGTGGCATCATCACAATCACGAAGTTGAAACATCGCTTCCATACTGTGTAAGGTTTGATGCACGGCATAGGCATGTGGAAAAGGTCCAAAATATTCACCTGCAACATCCCGTTTGCCACGATAAAGACGAAGTTTCGGGTAATGTTCATCGGTGAGCAGTAAATAGGGGTAAGTTTTGGAATCCTTGAGTAAAACATTGTAGCGCGGTTTAAGTTGCTTGATGAGGTTATGCTCAAGAATCAAGGCCTCAGCTTCAGATGTGGCAAGGCTAAATTCAATGTCACGAATTTGTTTGACCATGGCAAAAGTGCGTGGGACTTCGGGCTGACGTTGAAAATAACTGGCGACACGTTTGCGTAAATTTCGAGCCTTGCCGACATATATAACTTTTCGCTGTGCATTGAGCATGCGATAAACGCCAGGCTCTTGGGGGAGTTCATTGAGTTGAATAGGGGGGGCAATCCACATGAATAATATCACCTTTTCTGTGCAATCAAACGCGGCAAGTATAGATGAAAAATAATCATAATGGAAAAGGGGTGGCAGAGCTTTAGGCAATTGATTATGATGCTCCCGACGGTCGGGCATTGTTGTTGGATTCTGACCCAGATTTGATGGATGAAATTAGGAAAATTTATTATGAGCTTAAATGATACGTTAAAAAATGTTGTGAATAATGTAAGCGGAGCCTTGGGTTGTGGTGTGGTTGATTTACAAAGTGGCATGCTCTTGGGAGCGTACCACTCTGTGCCATATTTCACGCAATCATTCTTGGATGCTGTCGGCGCAGCGGCAGTGGATATGATTCGGGGTCGTAATGTTGTTGCAGTACAAAAAATGATAGCAACACAACGTGGTGTTGATAAAGCACCTGGATTCACAGAGATTCAAATGACCTCAGAAAATACTTACCACTTTGTATCTGTAGTACCAGGTAAACCCAATGCTTTGGTCATTTTGATTACCAGCAAACAAACCAATTTGGGTATGGGTTGGGCAGGTTTACGTCAAGCATTGCCAGAAATTGCGCCGAAATGCCCTTGAAAATAGATGTTGGATAACTATGAAAAAGTCTGCTTTTGCAGGCTTTTTTTATGTTTAAGATGAGGCTATGGAAGCGATCATCATGAAGCTTGATTGACATGAATTTGTTATGGGTACTATCATCCGCTTCGATGGTGAGAGGTATCTTGTGGTATTTCTTGACTTAGATTTGATGGATGAGACTAGGAAAGTTTGTTATGAGTTTAAATGATACATTAAAAAATGTTGTGAATAATGTAAGCGGTGCCTTGGGTTGTGGTGTTGTGGATTTGCAAAGTGGCATGCTCTTGGGCGCACATCATTCTGTACCTTACTTCACACAATCATTCTTGGATGCTGTGGGCGCTGCGGCAGTGGATATGATGCGTGGGCGTAATGTGAATGCTGTTCAAAAAATGATGGCAGCACAACGTGGTGTAGAGCAGGTATCTGGATTTACTGAAATTCAAATGACCTCTGAAAATACCTATCACTTTGTCGCTGAAGTCCCTGGTAAGCCCAATGCTTTGGTCATTTTAATCACCAGTAAACAAACCAATTTGGGCATGGGTTGGGCAGGTTTACGTCAAGCATTGCCAGAAATCGCCCCCAAGTGTCCTTGATATAGCCCTTCGGCCATTGATTGACCGTCTTCCCGAAAAATTTGTGTCGGGAATCTTTCATCTCAATCGTTCTTGATAAAAGCATTCAAGAATGACGGGGCTGAAAAGCATAGAATGAGGCTGTTTTTTAGTTCAACGCGTAATATTCGTTAAAAATCCTGCTTATTGCAGGCTTTTTTTTGAATGACTCATTGACTATATCACATACGGAGTTGCTACATGCATCATTTTATAAGTTTTGAAGGCGGTGATGGCTGTGGCAAAAGCACACAACTTCAACAAACCGCAGCTTGGTTGCGTCAACAAGGTCAGCAAGTGTTGGAAACACGGCAACCCGGTGGTACTGGCTTGGGTTTGGAGATTCGACGTTTGTTGTTATCAGGCGAATTTATCCCCGTTTCTGAATGTGAATTATTCATGTTTTTGGCAGATCGGGCGCAACATGTCAAAGAAGTGATTCAACCTGCTTTAAAACAAGGTCAATGGGTGTTGTGTGATCGTTATTCTGATTCAACCTTAGCTTATCAACTGGCAGCACGTGGCTTGGATTGTGGTGTTAATTTACGCCCCATGTTGGCATTTGCTGAAATGGGTTGTGTTCCAAAACAAACCTTTTGGTTGGATGTGAGCATAAAAACGGCCTTATTACGCATGAAAAAACGACAACAAGCAGGTGAAAAGAGCAACCATTTTGATGATGAAACCATGACGTTTCATCAACGTGTTCATCAAGCTTTCGAGAGTATTTATATAGAAAATACGACACGGGTTGTACGCCTGGATGCTTCTCAACCCATTGAAGTGATTCAACAACAGATTCGTCAAAGCATTATATGCTAGCCCAAGGTGTTTTGGGACATGCTGACACAGAACGGCGATTTTCAGATTTATTTCAAGAGAAAAAGCTCCCCCATGCTTGGATGATTTATGGTATGCAAGGTATGGGTAAAGCCATGCTGGCACATACAATGGCACAAATTTATGTCTGTGAATCCCTCAGACCCGATAGGCAAGCATGTGGTCAGTGTCACGCATGTGAAATGGTGCTTGGCGGTTCGCATCCCGATTTAGCGCAAGTCGGCTTGGACTGGGATGAAAAAAAGAAACGCTTTCGACGGGATATTCGTGTGGAACAAATTCGTCATGCATTGGATTTTATCGCCTTAACAGGTATGAGAAGTGAGCGACGTGTGATGATTATAGATGATGCGAACCGTATGAATTTGGCAGCAGCCAATGCTTTGTTAAAAGGTTTGGAAGAACCTGCTGAAGGCGCACTTTTGTTGATGGTTTGCCATGATTTGAGCGCACTACCTGAAACCATCCGTTCACGCTGTATGTTGGAACACTGCTCACCGCTTGAACTGCATGATGTACGAACTGTTTTAAAAAGGATGGCATTGCCCCAAACATCATTGCTATTGGCTGAAAACTTGGCCAAAGGATGCCCTGGGCGTGTTCAAGCACTCAATGATGAAAGCATTGCCTCGGCATGTTTACAATGGCAAACATTGACACAATCTATTCAATATGCGGATTTGGGTGAAATCGAAGCATGGCTTCAAAAGTATGTTCAGAAGGTCCCTGCTGAATTAATTGTGTCGATACTGGTGGAGCCTTTACAGCATACGATACAGGAATCGGCGGGTGATTATGCGATGTCTGAAAAAAAATATATTGCGGTTCAAGGCGTTTTGACATGGGAACATGATGTGCGTACACATGCTTTACGCCCCGTCCCATCCTTGTTAGCACGCATACTTCAGGTTCGCAAGATATGGAAACAAGCGGCTTAAATGACAAATTTTGTTTGCCAATGGCATCATGAAACCTAAGCTCGCGGTAAATTTAAAAGCATAGGAGTTTCATTGATGAAAAAAATTCATGGTGTTTTATTGGCAGGATCCATGGTGTTGGCTGGAACACAAGCGTCAGCAGCAGCCTTTACGATTCAAGGTTTGCAGGCTATAGGACAAACCAATTTTCAAAATATATCGGATGATTTATCCGCAGCGATTTGGATGAACCCAAGCAATTCTGCTGAGCCGCATTCGGCAGGTATTATCCCTGTAGGTTTTCAAGTCGGAGCGGAAGCCACGTCTTTACAAGTGAATAGTACAGCTTGGCAAAAGCTGGGTAATGCAGGGCAATCAGGCATGATTATTCCTAAATTGCGTATTTCAGCGGGTATTCCTTTTGGTTTGGATTTCAGCTATATGTACACCGCGATCCCACAATCAAACATTAAAATTACGGGTTATGAAGGGCGTATTGCCTTTGGTTCGATGATTCCTTTACCGATGGTTGAGTTTAATGTGCGTGCATATCAAAGTAAATTGACAGGCGTAGCTGAATTAAGTGTGAAAGATACAGGGTTTGCAGCCATGTTGGGTGCTGATTTACCGATTTTTAAACCTTATATTGAAGTGGGACAAGTTCAATCCACATCAACACCGCAAGGGCTTGCTGCAACGGGTGGTTTGTTGAAAGAATACAAAAAAACATCGACCACCATGGCCATCGGTGCAAAAGTATCTATTTTCCCATTCTTGAACCTAACAGGTGAGTATGCGACGGTGGGAAATAAGAAATTATATACGTTAAAATTAGCCGCTGAATTTTAATGATTATAGTCATTTCAGTATGCATTTAATTTGCACATCGTCATTCCCACGGAGGTGGGAATCTATGCTTCTTGATGGATCTCCAATACAAAAAACTGGGGATGACGGGGTAACGCCATACTTGAATGCTCATTGAATAAGCACCCAGGCGTCGGATAGATGCCTGGGTGCTTTTGTTTGTTCACGTGGGTAAAACGTGAAGCCTATCTATTATACTCAAGGTGTTTTTATTATGACCGAGCAAGAAGCAAGAATGCGTAGAATTACAGATGTTCCATGTGTGGGTAAAACGAGTGCGGACTTAGTCCAAGGTATTCAGCGTCATTACCTGCGTACATTGGGGCAACACACATCAAGCCATGTAAAAAATTATAAATATCAAGCCTTAGCTTTTGCTATTCGGGATCGTTTGATGGAATGCTGGAAAAATACCAAAGATGCGTATGAAGAACAAGATGGTAAACGTGCTTACTATTTATCTTTAGAATTTTTGATGGGTCGGGCTTTGGGCAATGCGGTATTAAATTTAGGCTTGGATGAGGAAGTGGTGAAAGCCTTACATGATTTGGGGCTTGATTTTGAAGAAATAGTTGAAGAAGAACGTGATGCTGGCTTGGGAAATGGTGGTTTAGGACGTTTGGCAGCTTGTTTTGTCGATAGTTGTGCCACCTTGCAATTGCCCGTGACAGGTTATGGTATTCGTTATGAATATGGCATGTTTCGTCAACATATTGAAAATGGTTATCAAATGGAAGATCCTGATCATTGGTTACGTGGTGGCAATGTTTGGGAAGTTGAACGTTCTGAATATACCCAACGCATTCACTTTGGTGGACGTTCTGAATATTATCATGACGATCAAGGTGATCTTCGTGTACGTTGGGTCGATAGCAATGATGTGTTGGCAGTGCCTTTTGATACACCGATTCCAGGCTATAAAAATGGTACGGTGAATACCTTGCGCTTATGGAAGTCCGCAGCCACTGATGAGTTTGATTTGGGTGAGTTCAACGCGGGTGATTATGCAGGATCTGTCGCTTCTAAAAATGAAGCTGAGCATATCTCCATGGTACTATACCCCAATGATTCCAGTGAAAATGGTAAAGAATTACGTTTGCGTCAACAATATTTCTTAGCTTCTGCCAGTATCAAAGACGTGTTGCGTCAATGGGTGAATGTCCACGGTGAAGATTTTAGTGAATTTTCGGCGAAAAATGTATTTCAACTCAACGATACCCACCCAACCGTATCGGTGGCTGAATTGATGCGTATTTTGATGGATGACTATCGCTTAACATGGGATGAAGCTTGGGATATTACCCAACATACCATGGCATATACCAACCATACTTTATTGCCAGAAGCCTTGGAGCGTTGGTCTGTTTCATTGTTTAGCCGTTTATTGCCGCGTGTATTGGACATTATTTATGAAATCAACGGACGTTTCTTGACAGTATTGGCGCAAAAATATCCAGGTGATGTTGAACGTCAACGCCGTATGTCCATCATTGAAGAAGGCGATGTTCAACATGTTCGTATGGCATATTTAGCCATTGTTGGAAGTTTTTCTATCAACGGTGTGGCTCAATTACATTCTGATTTATTGGTTGAGGGTTTGTTTGCTGATTTTTATAAGCTTTGGCCTGAAAAATTCAATAATAAAACCAATGGTGTCACCCAGCGTCGTTGGATGGCATGGTGCAATAAACCATTAAGTGCGTTGATTAGCAGCGAAATTGGTGATGACTGGATTACGCAATTAAATGAGCTTCAACAGCTTGAATTATTGGTGGATGATGCGAATTTTCGTGAACGTTGGTCGGCATGTAAACGCCAAAATAAAGAACGTTTATCGAAAGTCGTAGAAGAAGTTTGTGGTGTCAGATTTAGCCCAGATGCGATGTTTGATATTCAGGTGAAACGTATCCATGAATACAAACGCCAACAATTGAATATTTTGCATGTGATTCACCTGTATGACCGCATCAAACGTGGCGATACAGCCAATTGGACGAATCGTTGCGTGTTGATTGGTGGTAAAGCTGCGCCCGGTTATTATATGGCCAAACAAATCATCAAGTTGATTAACAATGTTGCCGAAGTGATTAACAATGATCCTGATGTTGGGGATAAGTTAAAAATTGTTTTCTTTCCCAATTACCGTGTATCGGCGATGGAAATCATTGCGCCCGCAGCCGATTTATCTGAGCAAATTTCAACAGCAGGTAAAGAAGCATCGGGAACTGGTAATATGAAGTTCATGATGAATGGTGCGATGACCATTGGTACGTTGGATGGTGCCAACATTGAAATTCGTGAAGAAGTGGGCCGTGATAACTTCTTCTTGTTTGGTCTTACAACGGATGAAGTTGAAGCGATTCGTCCAAATTATGTGCCTAACAACATCATTGCAGCAGATGAAGACTTCAAGCGCGTCATGGACTTGATTGAATGTGGTCACTTTAGCCAGTTTGAACCAGGTTTATTTGCACCGATTACAGGCTCTATTCGTTGCCATGATGATCCTTGGTTGGTGGCTGCTGATTTCCGTTCATATATTGATGCACAACAGGAAGCCGCAGAAGCTTACCAAGATAAAGAGCGTTGGCAGCGTATGAGTATTTTGAATACAGCATACAGTGGTAAATTTTCCACTGATCGTACGATGGAAGATTACAACCGTGAAATTTGGCATTTGACACCGATACGACCCAAAGATGAGACTTGTGTTCCTCCACGACACTTATGTGATTAAGATGAAAATATGGCAAAGGCGAGTCTTGATGACTCGCCTTTTTTGTTGCTCGTGATATTGAAGTGTCGGCGGACTCAAAGTATAAGTGCAACAGCGATTGAGGTTAAATTGCTGGCATGGGAAAATACTATAGTAATTCAAGCAAAGAATCGGTACTTAATATAAGCTTGGCAAAATTATTTTTTTAATCAAAGTGATATAATGGCTTATAGTCAAGATTTACGAGAACGAGTGGTTGCTTATGTTGAGGAAGGGAATACACAACTCTCTGCTGCTCAACAATTTTCTTTATAGTAATTCAAGCATTAACACAGCATTTAATATAAGCTTGCCAGAATTATTCTTTTAATCAAGGGTGGATAAATGGCTTACAGTCAAGATTTACGAAAACGAGTAGTTACTTATGTTGAGGAAGGGAACACACAGCTTTCTGCTTCTCAACAATTTTCTTTAAATCCAAAAACGGTTCGAGAGTGGCTTGATTTAAAGACGGAAACAGGCTTTTTAAAGCCAAGAGAACATCGTGGTGGTGCTCGTCCTCGTGTCGCAAAAGAAGAACTTAAATCGTATGTTGATGCTCACCACAACGCAATTCTAAAAGATATGGCGGAAGAGTTTAATGTTACGATTCTTGGCATTGCATATCACCTTCATAAGCATGGTTATGTTCAAAAAAAAAGAGTCTAAGATATGTAGAACGTGACGAAGAACAACGTCAGTTATAGTAGTTTAAGTATTAAATCGGCATTTTGTATTTTTTAAAGTTTCGGCACTGGGTCAGTTGAGTTTGAAAGGGTTTAAATTCAGTTTTTTATATGTAATTTCTTGTGAAAATGCGCTTTTTCACAAGGATTAGTATTCATGATGTTACAAGAAATTAGATGCCCTCAATGCCATGCTTTAGACA
>JAUZQO010000041.1 GCA_030950925.1 Mariprofundaceae bacterium | reverse complement strand
TTTTATCGAAGTCTGGAGAGGTGATTGCCAATTGGTTGTTAATCACCAATGTGCAGGATGTGAATGCCGATGAGATTGCACTTTGGTATTATTGGCGTTGGAACATCGAATCATGGTTTAAATTGTTGAAGAGTGCAGGGCATAATCTTGAATCTTGGCAGCAGGAAAGTGGAAAGGCGATCGCCAAAAGACTATTGGTGGCAAGCATGGCTTGTGTGGTTGTATGGGAAATAGCTGCTTCAAAAAGTGAGGAAGCAGAACAATTCAGGGCGTTCTTGATTAAACTTAGTGGGCGACAAATGAAATATAAAGTGCCTTATACAAACCCTGCCTTACTTGCAGGGTTATGGGTTTTCCTTTCCATGCTTGAAATTGTGGAGACATATTCAAAAGAACAACTTGAGCAAATGAAAAAAATGGCTGAGGCATTCTTTGCATGAATAAAACTTGTGTAGATACCTATGGATGTAGGGGCAGGTCTTGTGCCTGCCCTGTATCAATGGCGTGATGTAAAAATAGGGCAACCACAAGGGTCGCCCCTACGGATTATCTCATCAATTACGGTGATTTCATTTCATCTTAGCTTATCCTTTGCTATGCTTCGTTAATGACTTATTTTTCCCAACCTTCCCTGCGTACCCGCATCAAAATTTGTGGCATCACCCGCTTGGAAGATGCTTTAACTGCATCCGCATTGGGTGTCGATGCTGTGGGGTTTGTGTTCTATAAAAACTCACCCCGTTACATTGAACCTATGAAGGCTGCGGCCATCATTCGCAAGCTTCCACCCTTTGTTTCGGCTGTGGGTTTGTTTGTAAACCCCAGTCAGCAAGAGATTGATGAAGTTTTGAGCTACTGCCCTTTGGGTGTGATTCAATTACATGGGGACGAAAGCCCTGAATTTTGCCAAGCACAAAGTCGACGCGTCATCAAAGCCATTGCAGTGCATAGTCCAGATGATTTAACCCGTGCCAAACAATATGACTGCCCTGTATTGCTGGATGCCAAAGCACCCAAAGGCGTTTTTGGTGGCACAGGTCACAGTTTTGATTGGTCATTGTTGTCAAACTTCACCCATGATTATCCACTGATGTTAGCGGGTGGTTTAAATATTGATAATATTGAGTCAGCACTTTCCCATCGCCAATGGTTTGCCCTCGATGTATCTTCTGGCGTAGAAATTTCGCCAGGCATTAAAAATCAGGCTAAGATGAAAACACTGATTGAACGTGTGAACACTGGCAGCATAAAAGTAGAGGAAGCATGAGCACTGACTTCACATACGACTTAACCATTCACCATGCACCCGATGAGGGCGGACACTTTCTTGCCAATGGCACCTTATTTGGTGGCTGCTTTGCCGCTGAAACGTTGATGCAACCACTCAAAGAAATTGAAACCGCTTTCTTTGAAGCTTGGGTAGATGATGAATTTCAAGCTGAACGGATATCTCTTCTCAAACATTATGCAGGGCGTGCCACCCCGCTTTATCATGCTCAACGCCTATCAAAAGCAGCAGGTGGTGCGCAAATTTATTTGAAACGTGAAGATTTGAATCATACGGGTGCTCATAAACTCAACAACACCATTGGTCAGGCACTGTTGGCTCGGCGCATGGGCAAAAAGAAAGTCATTGCCGAAACGGGTGCGGGTCAACATGGTGTTGCCACTGCCACTGTTGCCGCTTTATTTGATATGCAATGTGATATTTATATGGGGCGTGAAGATATGCGCCGCCAAGCTCCCAACGTCTTTCGTATGAAGTTATTGGGCGCGAATGTGATTCCAGTGGATTCAGGCACTGCCACCTTGAAAGATGCCGTCAATGAAGCCTTGCGGGTTTGGGTCGCCAACTGTGAAGACACCTTTTATATTTTTGGTACAGCCGCAGGACCTCACCCATTCCCCATTATGGTACGTCAATTTCATACGGTGATTGGTCAGGAAGCACGCGCCCAGTGTTTAGAGCAAGCAGGCAAGCTACCTGATGTGGCCGTAGCTTGTGTGGGTGGCGGATCGAATGCCATTGGGTTATTGCATCCGTTGCAAGATGATGATATTCGTTTGGTTGCTGTGGAAGCCGCAGGCTATGGGCTTGAAACAAAAGAACATGCCGCAGCACTTTGTAAAGGTAAAGCAGGCATCATTCATGGTAGTTTAAGTTATTTATTGGAAAATGATGAAGGGCAAGTCCAGCCCACGCATAGTATTTCAGCAGGTTTGGATTACCCTGGTGTTGGCCCTGAACTGGCAGCCATGATGGAATCTGGGCGTTTGGAAGTCGATAGTGCCACCGATGATGAGGCACTGGCAGCCTTTCAAATATTAACCAAGGTGGAAGGTATTATTCCAGCTTTAGAATCGAGTCACGCCATTGCCGCAGGGATGCGTATCGCTGCAAGGATGAAGCCTGAACAAATCGTGTTGATTAACCTTTCAGGCCGTGGTGATAAAGATTTGGGTACGGTGATGGAAAAACTTGCTATCAATGCTGAGGGAGAAGCTACATGAGTCGCTTATCGGATGTTTTTTCTCGCTGTAAATCAGAACATCGAGCGGCTTTGGTGAGTTACCTCACCGCTGGCGATCCTGATATTAAAACCTCTGAAACATTATTAAACACGCTGGCGGAACAAAGTGATATTTTAGAAATTGGTATGCCCTTTTCCGATCCCATGGCAGATGGACCTGTGATTCAAGCTGCCAGTGAACGTGCCTTGGCAGCAGGCACGCATATTCAAGATGTTTTTCGACTCACAACTCAAGTGCGGCAACAACACCCTGATTTAGGTATCATTTTGATGGGTTATGCCAATATTCCGTTTGTTTTAGGGTTTGAGAACTTTGCCAAACAAGCCGTAGAGGCTGGTGCTGATGCTGTTCTTTTGGTGGATATTCCACCTGAAGAAGGGCATATTTGTGATGCGATTTTTCAACAGTATGGGCTTGATCGTATTCTTTTACTTTCGCCCACCTCAACGGAAGAGCGTATTCAGTTGGTCTGTAAACATGCCAGTGGCTTTATTTATTATGTGTCACTCAATGGCATCACGGGTGCAGATATGGGTGAAATGACGACGATTCAACAGCAGGTAAGCAATATTCGTGTTCATACTGATTTGCCCGTGTGTGTTGGTTTTGGTGTTAAAACTGCCAAACAAGCCCAAGAGGTGGGTACTTTTTCCGATGGTGTGGTTGTTGGCAGTCATTTCGTCAGTACCATTCCTCAACATATCGCAGATTCAGAAATCATGAATCAAGCTTTAAAACAAGCATCTTTATCCATCAAAGAAGCATTACTCGCATGAAAATTCGTGTGCTAGGATGTTATGGCGGGCAACTTTTAGGCTTTCATCTCAGCTCCTTTCTCATCAATGATAGCATCTTACTGGATGCAGGCGCGCCTACGATCTGCTTAACCTTGGAAGAACAGCGTCATATTGAGCATGTTTTTGTTTCTCACACCCACTTGGATCATATCCAAGATATTGCTTTTTTATCCGATAATCGTTCTTTGAAACGCCTCTCTGGGCAAGCCAAAAGTCGCACCATCACCATTCATAGTGTTCAAGAAAATTTAGATATTTTATCCAAACATTTTCTCAACAATCTTGTCTGGCCCGATTTCACCATTATTCCAAGTCCTGAAGACCCCATTCTTAAACTACAAGCCATTGAAAACTACCAACCCACTGTCATTGATGGTTTAAGTATCACACCCATCCCCATGAACCACCCCGTGCCATGCACAGGTTTTTTACTGGATCAAGATGGCAAACAATTTATCTACTCTGCTGATACGGGCGTGAGTGATGCTATTTGGAAGGTTGCCAATGCCCAACCCAACTTATGTGGACTCATCATTGATTGTTCATTCCCCAATGATTATGAATTTTTAGCCAATATCAGTGGTCACATGACCCCCAAACAAATGGCACAAGATCTCAAAAAACTCAAAAAACTGGGCAAAATACCCATTTATCTATTCCATATGAAGCCCGAAACGCTTGCCATCATGAGCAAAGAAATTGATGAAGAAAATATTCCTCACTTGCGCATGCTAACGCAAGTGGATGAATTCTTACTGTAAGGACTCCCCCATGAACTGGATTACACGCCTGATTGAAAACCCAACATCATTGTTATCTTCCAACCCTGAAAGCAATACACCCGAAGGTCTATGGGTCAAATGCCCTGGATGTTCTGAAACCTTATACAATAAAGAGCTGGAACGCTCAAACATGGTCTGCCCACGCTGTTCTCAGCACTTGCGCATTGGTGCTGTGGAACGTGCCAACTATTTATTTGACGACAGCTCCTATCAAGAACTGGATGCCCAACTACATTCTACCGACCCACTCAACTTTAAGGATCTCAAACGCTATAAAGACCGCCTGAAAGATGCCGATAAAAAAGTAGGCAAGCACGATGCCATGCGTAATTACTTGGGTAATATTGAAAACATTCAAACATCTGTCTCTATATTTGAATTCAAATATATGGGTGGAAGCATGGGCTCCGTGGTTGGTGAAAAAATTGTGCGTGGTATGGAACATGCGCTGGAACATCAATGCCCCTATTTACTTATCACAGCATCGGGTGGCGCACGTATGCAAGAAAGCCTTTTATCGTTGATGCAAATGGCGAAAACAGCCGCCGCCGCCAATCGCTTAAAAGATGCCAAACTACCGTTTATATGTTTATTAACCGATCCAACCATGGGTGGTGTGTCGGCATCTGTCGCTTGGTTGGGTGATGTTATTTTGGCTGAACCTGATGCTTTGATTGGTTTTGCAGGACCACGTGTGATTCAAGAAACGGTGGGGGAAACTTTACCTGAAGGTTTTCAGCGTTCTGAATTTCTATTGGATCATGGTTTGATTGATAGCATTGTCGATCGTCGCGAACAACGGGCTTATCTCAAAACACTCTTAACCCATTTAACCGCCCGTCCCTATCAATAAATAGCAGGTGAAACCACAATCTATTGATCTCTGGATTGAACAGTTGGGTCGGCCAGCAGCAGACCGTGATTATCTACCTGGTCATGCACGCATGCACGCATTGCTTGAACCTTTTAAGCTTCAACACCCCGAGTTACGTATACGTGTGGCTGGAACGAATGGTAAAGGCTCCACATCATTTATGTTGGCGAATGCGTTGCAAACTTCGGGCTTTAAGGTCGGGCTTTACACATCCCCACATATTTTAAATTTCAATGAACGTATTCGTATCCAGCAAACGCCGATTTCGGATGATGATTTATTGACGTTATTGGAACAAGTCATGCCGCAAGCTTTAGCCGTTGGCGCTTCTTATTTTGAAGTTGCCACAGCCTTGGCACTCATTTATTTCAACCAACAAGGGGTGGATATTGAAATTCTTGAGGCCGGTGTGGGGGCGAAGCTGGATGCCACCACTGCTGTTCCCGCTGATATGGGTTTACTGACTCCGATTGGCTTGGACCATGAAGCATGGCTGGGTTCAACCATCATGGATATTGCACATGAAAAATCATATATTTTCCAAGACTGTGCCTATGCCATCAGTGTTGAACAACCCATTGAAATAAAAGTATTTTTACATAAAAAATACCCCAACATTGTTTTTTCTCAAGCCTTTGAAAAAACACTCCGCCTATCTGGTAAGCACCAAGCCATCAATGCAGGGTTGGCACAACAAGCCATTCAAACCCTACTTCAGAATCAAGTCATCAACGGTGATTTAAAGGCTTTCACCCAAGGTATTACACAAGCTTCCATTTCAGGACGCTTACAACATATTCAACACCAACAAGCTCATATATGGCTGGATGCAGCACACAATCGTCATGCCATTGAAGCATTGTTGCCATCGTTACAAACCATGCAGCAGCCCTTGGATGCTATTCTCGTTTACACGCGGGATGACCGTAGCTTGCAGGATTGTTTCGCTTTATTAAAGCCACTAAGCCCTCAACTTATCAGTGACCGAAAATCGGGACACTGCGACCTTTGCATCAACGCTGTAGAAGATGCGATCACACATATTTTATCTGAAAAACCACAAGCCCATATACTCATACTTGGCTCATTTCTCACCGTCGCCGCAGCCCTTCGTTATTTCAAGGATCACTAAGATCGCCAGCGTTTCATTCAGTAAACCATCGAGTTCTTCCGCACGTCCGTAACGAATTTTCAATTCACCTGAACTTTTTTTTTTGCAAGATAACTGAATAGATAAGCCCAAATATTGGGTCAATTCTTCTTGCAATGCCTGCACTATATACTCCCTCTGCTTTACCTTGACGCTTCATGACTTCTCTCCCCTCTTCAACATACGCTTTGGATTGTGGATCATGATACATGACGGGAACGCCATAACTGGGTGCTTCCGATAAACGCACATTTTTTGGAGTCATTTGCTAATACACTTGATCGCCAAAATGCTCACGAACATCACTTTCCACTTGAACAGAAAGGTTATTACGCAAATCAACCATGGTGAGTAAACACCATCCAAAAGCAGTTCAGGGTTTAAGTGGCTACGAATCCGACGAATACTATCCATCAACTGACTTAAACCTTCCAAAGCATACAGCCACCCACAGATTTTTATCAACACCCAAACTCGACGTAGTGTTGCCTTGTGGATCCAAATCCATCAGCAAAACACGTTTGCCAAATACCGCCAATCATGCTGCCAAGTTGATACTTGTGGTTGTTTTTCCTACCCCACCCTTTTGATTGGCAATGGCAAAAACTCACCCCAACTTGTCATGTTTTACGTGAAACACCCTCCCATCGGTAACACTGAATTTGTTGTGATTCAACCGCATCCACATCATGCACTGCTTCAATATGCCAGCCTTCGACATCGACTACCGCCTGCTCACGCGGTACAGGGAATACCGCCATTGCCCCAGCATTCACATGCCGAGAACACATCAACAACAAACCTTCAATATTGGTGACAGCCCTAGCCACACACACATCAATGCCCAAGTGAGGCAAATCATTGATGTCTGCATCATGCACATCCATATTGAGCGTTAATTTACGACCCAGATGTCTTAAAAATTCAGCACGTTTCTTACGCCGCTCAACCAGCACACCATACAACTGGGGTTTAGCAATCAACAATGGAATACCAGGTACACCCATACCACTACCAATATCAAGCAAGCGTCCTTCATCGGGCATCCAATCAGCCAGTGCAACAGAAGGCTGAATAAAACGTTCATTAAACACCGATGTTTTAGAAATCGAGGTTAAATTCAATGCTTTACGGAACTTCAACACCTCTTGAGTATAAATATTTAAACGTTCCTGTGACATCAAGACTCCTTCGTTTGTTGTAAATATATCATCAAACTTGTCATGGCAGCAGGTGTTACACCTGAAACTCTGGAGGCTTGTCCCAAGTTGGCAGGCTTGGCATGGGCAAGTTTTTGCTGCCCTTCCATGCTCAAGCCTTTGACCAATCGGTAATCCAAGTCTTCTGGAATCACGCGATGCTCTAAATCTCGAAAACGTTTGACCTCAAGTTCTTGTTTGTCCAAATAACCATCATAATGAACCTCAGCCTTTAAGCTTGCCCAATCTTGGCGAGTGAAATCATCACAACCCTCCAGCAATTGCACGGCTCGATTCAAATCCACATCTTGGCGATGACAGTAAGGCGAAAACAAAATACCTTGTTTCGTTTCAGGCAATGACAATGCCGTCAATCTTTCTGCCCATGCCTTGCCACTGCCAATCATCATGCTTTTCGCCTGTTTTAAGACGTATTCCACACGTGTTTGCCGTTGCTGAAAATGCAATATGGTCTGTTCATTATACAAACCCAATGTCATCGCAGCACTGCCCAAACGAAAATCCGCATTATCTTCACGCAAATGCAAGCGAAATTCGGCACGAGATGTAAACATGCGGTATGGCTCACTGATGCCTTTGCTCACCAAATCATCGACCATCACACCCATATAAGCTTCCGAGCGATCAGGCCCCCATGCTTCCAAGTCACACGCCAAAGCTGCGGCATTGATACCTGCTAACAAACCTTGTGCAGCAGCTTCTTCATAACCTGTTGTGCCATTGATTTGCCCCGCATGAAACAACCCTTGTACTCGCTTGCATTCCAGCGTGTGCTTCAGTTCAGTAGGATCCACATAATCATATTCTATGGCATAACCAGGGCGAATAATTAGTGCTTTTTCTAGCCCTGGAATCGAACGCACCACCTTCCACTGCACATCAATGGGTAAGGATGTGGAAATCCCATTGGGATATATTTCTGCGTGATCTTTACCTTCAGGCTCTAAGAAAATTTGATGGCTGTCTTTATCGGCAAAGCGTACCACTTTATCTTCAATACTCGGGCAATAACGCGGGCCTTTGCTTTCAATATCCCCTGAATACATCGGTGAACGATCAAGGTTGGCACGAATAATATCATGGGTTTCTCGTGTCGTGCGTGTGATGGCACAAGGAATTTGATGTTGGGTAACACGGCTATGGATTGAAGCAAAGGGAAAAGCATCCAAGTCACCTGCTTGCATTTCAAGCTCATGCCATGCAATGCTGTTTTTATCCAAGCGCGGTGGTGTACCTGTTTTCAAACGCCCCAAACGAAGATCTTGACGGTACAACTCATCGGTGAGACCATAAATACCAGCATCACCTGAACGACCCGATTGAATCTTTTTATCACCAATATGAATCAGACCACCCAAAAAAGTTCCTGTGGTTAGAATCACACAGGCGGCATCATGTTCCATACCCAGTTCATCAATCACACCCACAACTGCACCATTTTTGAACATCAATTCATTGATCGAGGCTTGATGTAAGGCAAGATTATCTTGCATATCCAAAAGGCGGCGCATGCTCATATGGTAGGTGCGGCGATCACATTGCGCGCGTGTCGAGCGAACCGCAGGCCCTTTGCGCTGATTGAGTACACGGTATTGAATCGCCGCCTCATCCGCACAAATACCCATCAACCCACCCAAGGCATCCACTTCTTTGACCAAGTGACTTTTACCAATCCCGCCAATGGCGGGATTACAGGACATCTTTGCAATCGTATCCAAATTCTGCGTGATTAAACGTACTTTTGCACCGCGTCGTGCAGCCGCAGCCGCAGCTTCACAACCTGCATGCCCTGCTCCGACCACAATAACATCGACAGCCCCATCGGGGTGTTTCACGTGAAACATCTTCTTCTTTTTCATGAAAGAACCATAGTTTAGAAAAAAAATAAATCGAATAAATCATATCATTCTATTGTGTAAGTGATGAACTTATGCAGTTTTGAGGCATGAATATTCATTGGCCCAACACTCAATTTATCCAATCTGTATCTGATACCCGTGACTTTCCGAACATTGATTTACCGCCCATTGCCATTGCAGGGCATTCCAATGTTGGAAAGTCCAGCTTACTGAATGCCTTGTTTGACCGAAAAAACATGGTCAAAACATCCAAAAAACCTGGTTGCACCCGCTTACTCAATCTTTTTTCTCTCGATGAACAAATATTGATTGTTGATTTGCCCGGTTATGGTTATGCCCGTGCACCCAAGGCTGAAAAACGAAAGTGGGCGAAATTGATTGAACTTTATTTACGGGGCGATGCTGCACCAGCATTGGTATTGCTTCTTCTGGATATTCGCCATGGTCCCAAAGACAGTGATTTACAATTGATTGAATGGCTCAATGAAGCAGGTATTCGCTGGATTCCCGTTGCCACCAAGGCCGATAAATTGACTGGCAACAAGCGCACCATACGCTTGAAAGAAATGTGTGATGCCATGGGTGGATTGCTCAAACCTCACCCAACATCCAGCAGCAATGGGCGTGGCATTCCTGAACTTCGAACATTGATGCTACAAGAGTTGAAACAAGCACAAGAAACCATTTGGGATCAAACCGAAATTTCTAAAGTCTAATGCGCATAGCCATTCATGTTAACGTTGACATCCTCCCCTATACATCACGCAGGGTCGGAAGCTACAACACAGCAATGCGCCATCAAAGGAGAAATTCATGTTCGCTTATACAAGCTTTATTGCACCATTGTTGATACTCATCGGTGCAGTATTCAGCTACCGACAACAACAAAATAAACAGCAAAACAAACAGAAAAAACTTACCCATCACCTTCAACAAACACAAAAAGCCTATGACACATCCTTAAATCGAATGACATCAGGAACAGGCAATGTCATGCGACAAATGGACCAACTGGGAACCATTGCAGGTAAAACAAACAAAACTGCCCACACATTTACTTGGCGAAGCCTGTGTGGATAACGAAAAACACCAAGGATCTTCATCATGAACATTGATATCAACGCCATCATGCAAGGCATTAGTATTTGGGGCTTACCTGTGCTCATGGCGATTGTATTGCATGAAGTCGCGCATGGTTGGGTTGCCTTCAAATTGGGAGATGATACTGCCTATTGGTTGGGTCGTCTCACGCTCAACCCCATCAAACATATTGATCCTATTGGCACATTGTTGGTTCCTATTGCCCTATTGATCATGCAATCGCCTTTTCTCTTTGGCTATGCCAAGCCTGTCCCCATCAATTGGCGAAAATTACGCAATCCACAACGTGATATGGTTTGGGTTGCTTTGGCAGGTCCTATCACCAACCTAATTTTAGCACTGCTTTCAACCTTGGTCTTAATGCTCGCAGTGCAACTTCCTGCATCCTTGTTATGGTTTACACAGCCTTTGGCGTTGATGTGTCAGGCATCCATCATCATCAACTTGGTTTTATTGGTATTTAACTTGATTCCTCTGCCACCTTTGGATGGTGGACGTGTGGCGGTTGGCTTGTTGCCATATTCCCTATCCCAACAGCTTTCACGCCTCGAACCTTATGGCTTTATGATTATCGTTGTACTTTTAATCATGGGATGGTTACAAGCCATCATTGGCCCTGTGGTCATGGGTGGAACAGCATGGTTGATGGACTTTGCTTTGGGGCAATAACTCACATTGAGCGGGGTGAATTCTTAATCTATAAGCTTTATTCATTCAATAAAAACAATGAGTTACTATACATGAATTTTTATACTTTCAAGGGAATAATTTACTTTGCTTTGCTTCATTCGAGTCTCATTGAGTCACTAAAACTCATATAAAAGCTGTATTTTATTGATTTTTTAACTAACAAAGCACTTTGTCCACCCGCTCAATGTGAGTTGGTACACCGCAGGTGATTGCGAATAATGGTTTACAATTCTTTATTTTTTGCTGAATTAACACGTAACTTACGTCCTGCAAATTCTTTACCATTCAAAACCAAAGCTGCTTGTGCGCCTGCTTTATCCATTTCAACAAAACCATAACCTTTGGGGCGCTTGTTGGGGCCACCTGTGACCATACGAATTGCTTTTACCTGTCCATAAGCTTCAAATAAACGCTGAATTTCATCTTCTTTGGCATTAAAAGGCACATTTCCCACATAAAGCACATGACCATCCAACTGTTGAGCGTTGGCATTGTTTACTTGAGAACTTGAAGACATTGATTTTTTCAATGGATTCATGGTCACAATAAGACCACCAAACAACGTACCTAGAAACAAACCAGTCGCAAACAATGATGGTGCGGGCGAGCTTGCAAGTAACGATGGTTGTATCGCATAACCCAACAGTGAACATAGCAAGGCAACGCCACATAATTTAAAAAAACATGAGATACTCATTTTGATTTCCCTCAATTTTGATGTTGTCACATCTTTAAAATAGAAAAATGTCGAACCTAGGAGTTTGTTGGACTTCGCTCAAGCTACTGAAAAAAGTGAATACTGCTCGTTTTTCACCTTTAAAATTTGTGTGTAGTCCTGCTATTCGCCTCATTTAAAGCCAAAAACCGACTCAACCCCATTATTTCTCGCTACAATTTCCTAAGTCCGACAGACATCTTAGGATGTGCGCTGCGCATCTTGCCAAAATTGAGTGAAAAAGTCGCCTTGAAAAAACACTATCAAAACTTCTCCGCGAATGGGTTCAGGAACATCCAAAGCTTCAGCGTAAGCTCAGTGGTGGTAATCATGCATGGCTTGGGGGATTTTTTCAGGAAGTTTCCAGTATTCTGCCAAAAGTTGACCCATTTCAATATGCGTACAAGCAACACAATCCTCCCTATCTTACTTCAACAATGGGCATAAAATATCAGATGTTGCCATCCATTCACGCATATCATTCGATGAAAGTTCATGCACCTTACTTTGTACCGCTTCGATATATTGTAAGCCTTCCCAATGTTGATGTGTAAATTGATCGGCCGATGAACAAATAGCAGCCGATACATTGTTTTCGGGGTGGTGATGACATGCCACAATCTCAATCAAAGCCTCTGGAAGACTCCATTGTTGCAACATAATTTTACCTACTTCCGCATGATTTAAGCCATAAACTTGCTGCTCCAAGTCACAAAGTTCCGCGCCATGACACTCAAGAAAGTCCTGCTCAAAATAGGCTGCATCAATGTGCAGAACAATCAAAATATTGCCAATATCATGAAACAATCCAGCCATAAATAACATATCAGCATCATCTACAACATTGGGTTTTAACTGCTCGCACATCCGTAAACATAATTGCGACACCGCGAATGAATGCGCCCAAAATTGACGTAAATGCTGTAAAGCGATGGGCAAATGAATATCTTGAAACAAAGACATCGACATGGATATTTGTGCCGACGTCGCCAAGCCCAAGCGAGCAATAGCCTTAGAAATCGATGCCAAAGGTTTGTTCATAGGGTTATAGACTGAGGAGTTTGCAATTTTCAACAAGCTGGCCGCAATCATAATATCGGTTTCCACAATACGCGCCAACGCCCTAGCATCGGCATGGCTTTGACTCAATAAAGCACGAATTTTCAGAAAGCGTTCAGGTAATATCAATAAATCATGCGACTGATACATTCGTTGTAAGCTATCCTTACGTGTGGAAATAGGCGTGTGCATAAGCTTTGGAAGCAAAAGATGTGCCGCATCATGACAGCTTTATTGTTGCTGAATCCAATTTAGTACTGAGAACCAGTTCTCACCAGGTGTGATTTGCCCACCACAGACATCATGACTGGCTCCTGTCACCCCATGCAATATGTTCGGTTTTCCCAACAAAGTATATTTCGCCAACAAAGCAAAAGACAATGCCTCGACTGCATCGGCTGCAATGCCTTGTTCTTGGGTCGTAGAGACCATAGCGGGCGCGAGGGCTTCACCCAACATTGATAGTAAACAAGCATTGTATGCACCTCCGCCACACACCCACCAGTGCTCAGGCGTGGTATCCAAAAAAGACACACTCATGGCAATACTTTGCGCCGTCAAAGCACACGCTGTTGCCATACGATCCGCATCACTTATCCCTGTCCAAGCCATCATTTGATGTGCGATGTGTTCGCCAAAATCTTCACGCCCTGTCGATTTTGGTATTTTCTTTGCGAAAAAAGGGTGTTGAAGTAGCTCATTCAACAATGGCTGGCAAACATGCCCCATATTTGCCAAGTCTCCATCCTTATCATATCCATGACGCCCATCACTTAATGCCAACATCAACGCATCCATCACCATATTCCCAGGTCCTGTGTCAAAGCCTTGCACCCGTCCATCGGGATAAAATATACTGATATTTGCCACACCACCAATATTCACAATCACGATGCCTCGCTCATGCAGATGGTTAAAAAGTTGCTGGTGAGCAAAAGGCACCAACGGCGCACCCTGTCCCAAAGCAGCCACATCACGGCTGCGAAAATCCGAGACCACCGTCAACCCTGTCAGCTCAGAAATCGTTGCAGCACAGCCAACCTGCAAGGTAAATGGATATGCACCATGCAAGCTTTGTGGTCGGTGACGAATGGTTTGTCCATGACTACCAATGGCAAGAATGCGAGATTTGGGAACACAGGATGCCTCCACCGTTTTCAAGGCAGCTTGAGAAAATGCTACACCCAAAGCCCTGTCAAGATTGCCAAGTGCGTCAATTTCATCAAAACTGGGGCTGGCAAGACGCATAATGGGTTCGCGTAACTCACGTGGAAGAGGTTCTGTTGCAAAGTAAGCCAGCTTGAATGTATAAGCATCCATCAAGGCAACATCAATACCATCACACGATGTACCTGACATGATGCCAAGCATATAATGGGGTTTACTGGAGGCGGGGAAAGAATGAAACATGAATTCATGGTATAAACAGACATGAATGGCGCAAGTTCTATCGATGAAGAACTTCACCAAGAAGCCAACGTCTTAAAAAAAGAACTCAGTGGTGGGCAGCTGGTTCTTGCAGGTTTATTGGTTCTGCTTGCCTTGGGCATTGCATTTATCTGGGAAATTTCTAAATCAACAACAAGCTACCATGACCCCAAAGCTTTTTCTTTGGGACAATCCGCCTTTGAAGACGGGCGTTTTGAAGATGCCTTGCACTGGTTTAAAAGTGCTGCCAATCAAGGTGAAGCCCAAGCCCAATATGCCTTGGCGATGATGTATATTCATGGGCAAACCGAAGATCCAAACCCACAACAAGCCAAGTCTTGGCTCGTTCGTTCAGCCCAACAAGGTTTTCCCCAAGCTCAATATCAGTTGGGCATACTTTTGGAAAAAGAGGGGAGCGCGAATCAAAACTATGAGCATTGGCTCAACGAAGCCGCCAAACAAGGTATGGGGCAAGCCATCCTTCATTTGATTCAACTTTATGATGCTAGAAACACCCCTGAAGACAGTCAAAAAGCAACAACTTGGCTTATCAAAGCTAAAGCAAATCATTTGGGGAAACTCACCACCCTAACATCATCTTTAACATCTCACATTCAAGCTCAAGCCCAAGCGGGTCAAGTACCATCCATGTTTCTTTTGGCCAATATTTATCGTCAAGGATCCATACTCGAAACCAACAAGACCTTGGCATACCGATGGATGCTAAAGGCAGCCCAACAGCACCATATCAAAGCCAGTGAAGCTGTTGCAGGGATGCTGTTGTATGGTGAAGGTGTACCTATTGATATGAAACAAGCCTTTCATTGGTATCAGGCAAGCGATGAAGCAGGCAGCACCCATGCAAAATCCGCACTCGGCTGTATGCTGGTTTTGGGTTTAGGCACGCCCCCCAATATTGATCAAGGTGTTGCATTCTTAAAGCAAGCCGCGCAAACAGGCAACCCAAGCGCGGCTCGAAATTTGGGGATTATTGAAGTACAGGGTTTAATCGAAGAAACCAATGATGACGCTGCCATTCAGTGGTTTAAGCAAGCTAGCCACGGTGATGATGGCGTTGCAAACAATAGTTTGGGGGTCATGTATGCTTTGGGGCGCGGTGTTCATCCCGACATGGCTTTGGCTCGTAAATATTTTGAGAAAGTTCAAGAAACCGACAACCAAGCGCAATTTAACCTTGCCATTATTGAAGCACGTGGTCTCACCGATTATGCCCGTGATGATGAAGCCGTCAAATGGTTACAACGCTCTGAATCCAATGGTAATCATCGCGCCTCTTTCGTCTTGGGGCTTTTATATACAAAAGGAAAGGGCGTTCGCCAAGATACGTCACAAGCCATTCAATATTATGAACGTGCCATACAGCATGGCAGTATGGATGCTAAATATAATCTAGCCATGCTTGAATACCATGGCGACCATGGACTGCCTTTGGATGCTGCACGTGCCAAGGAACTTCTCGTTTCTTTGGCAAAATCTGGTGATGTTGGTGGTCAGAATATGCTGGCAAGTATTGAACTCAATGGTTTGGGTATGGATGTTAATATTCACGATGCACTGCATTGGTATCAAAAAGCAGCCAACCATGGTTATGCGATGTCTCAATTCAACCTAGGAAATATGTACCGAAGTGGCATTGGGGCTGCTCAAAGCGACCGACAAGCAGCCTATTGGTATCAACAAGCAAACCAACAAGACTATCCACCCGCACAAAATGCTTTGGCATATATGTATATTCATGGTCGAGGTATACCCCGCAACCTAAAAAAAGCTAAACAACTGCTGCAAAAAGCAGGAAAAAATTTACGACAAGCGCAAGATAATTTACAGCGTTTGGCTGGAGGTAACTTAAACTTCATCTTGCTCGGTGCGACCGTCGACTCTCGTTTGCGGGGAAATTTATTAGCAACAGGTGATATTGATTTATCTCAGTGGTTTCAAATGAGAAAATTACCCTTTCCTTAATGCAAGCACCGATAACAACAACTCAGATAAACACTGAAGATCGCGTAAAATAAGCAGTGGAGATTCTACTTATGACTTGAATTCAGGGTAGCCAATGAGTGACAAACTTTCTTTTATTCAAAAACCCATGCAAAGTACGGTATAAGGCTTGGTTTGATGCCCCATATTCAAATACTACACAAGGATCTTGCCCATGATAGTTTCTGATATTATGACACACACACCACTTACATGTAATGAAAATGATACATTACGTCAAATCACTGAAAAAATGGTCATGCGTCGCTGCGGTTCAATTCCCGTTGTCGATGATAAACACAACCTCAAAGGTATTGTCACCATTCGCGACACCATGCTGCCCCTTTATCCAAATTTTGGTGAGTATGTACACGATGCAGTACACGCCCGTGATTTTGAAGATATGGAAGAAAATTATAAAAAAGTATTATGTATGAAAGTGAAAGAAGTCATGACAGAAAATCCTTTAAGTGTTGAGGCTGATACTGCTGTATTGAAAGCTGCTTCTTTTATGGGTGTTAAAAATTTACGTCGTATGCCTGTCACAGAAAATGGCACAATCATTGGCATGGTAAGCATTGGAGATATCGCCCGTGGTCTCTATATCCATCAAGGTCTTTAACGCGCAGCGGACTCAAAGTATAAGTGCAACAGCGATTGAGGTTAAATTGCTGGCATGGGAAAATACTATACACCAACACCTTCGCCAAAATTGATAGGGTATCTGCCAAGCTTTAGTGTTGATTTTTTTCACAAAACACACTAAAACATAAAGAGCAGATACCCATGAAAAAAATCATACAAGCCTTATCATTCATTGACAATATTTTGGATAGGAAAACATTCAAGCAGCTTGGTAACCTTGTCGAAGCCATCCTTTCGATGACGGGACGCGTTACCATGCTGGGTATGTCTCGTTGGTCAGAATCTGGGGGTAGTTACCGCACTATTCAGCGATTTTTTGGGCTTCCTGATATTCCATGGGAACGGATGAACTGGCTAGTTTCTAGAAAATTTTTACAAGACAACGATGATCATATCTTGATTACTGGCGATGAAGTTGTCGTCACAAAAAGTGGCAAAGAAACCTTTGGAGTAGGGCGTTTTTTTCTTCTATTCAGAGTCAAGTGGTGCCGAGTTTATGCTTTTTATCCCTAAGTTTAATCAGTGTAAAGCACCATCGATCATTTCCAATGGTTATGCATCAGTTACTAAAAGAAGAGCTGAAAGGGTGCTCAAAATATCGTAAAAATACGAATAATAAAGCAAGCGATGAAGGCAAAGAAGATACTTTTCCT
This sequence comes from Mariprofundaceae bacterium, assembly GCA_030950925.1. Lineage (GTDB taxonomy): Bacteria > Pseudomonadota > Zetaproteobacteria > Mariprofundales > Mariprofundaceae. The sequence continues at coordinate 426 of JAUZQO010000041.1, read as the reverse complement.
CCAGTTAAACGAGGTCGCCCGAAAGGCTGCAAGAATTTCAATCGCCGAGACGTGCAACTCTCTGATTATTTGGAAACTTTATTGCAAAAAATTACCATGCTTCAAGGTATATTAGGCGACAGTTGCAAACCAAAATACCTTTTGTTTGATGGTGAAATGGGCAATAATTTTGGTGTCCAAATGGCAATAAAAGCTGGCTTGAACCTTATATCCAAGCTTCGCCGTGACTCGAAACTTTATTTGCCTTGGCTGGGTGATTATAACGGACGTGGGCGGAGAAAGATTTAGGCACTGGGTCAGTTGAGTTTGAAAGGGTTTAAATTCAGTTTTTTATATGTAATTTCTTGTGAAAATGCGCTTTTTCACAAGGATTAGTATTCATGATGTTACAAGAAATTAGATGCCCTCAATGCCATGCTTTAGACA
>JAUZQO010000040.1 GCA_030950925.1 Mariprofundaceae bacterium | reverse complement strand
CCCTCCTTCTCATAACGGGTGCTCTTATATTCATATCCCGTAGGTAGACCAAAAGCGTGGTATAAAAGGCTCGTTGACATCCTAAATCCCCCTTTTTTTCGCAGAATATATCAGGGACGGACGTATTTTCCTGATGAACCTAAAGATGGTGACAATAAAACTCATCTTCCCACTTCATCGTTGAATCATCGCTAATGCCATAGTTGCCACCTCATCGCTGGGATCGCTCTCACCCAAACGGTGTTGTAAATCATGAAAGGCGTGTTGTTGCGCATGGTATGCCGTGGATTTTTCCAATAGCGGCTGTACAGCAGCCACGATTTCAGCCACATTCACATGCGCTTGTAATAACTCAGGCATGACCCTCTTATCATCCAAAATAATATTGGCTAAACCCACGCAGTTTGTACCCACCAAACGCTTGCCAATCCACATGGTCATCGCCGTAGTTTGATAAACCAACACTGTCGGCGTATGCCAAAGTGCCAATTCCAAGGTTGCCGTGCCTGATACCGCCAATGCCGCATCAGTACGCAAAGCATAGCCTTCATCCAAACGGTTCAACACATCAATACCAGCATCCACAAAAGGCTGCATCTGCGTATCACTCACACTGGGAGCTTGTGTGGTCACCGCCCTTAAATCAGGAAAATGTTGTTTCAATCGCTGATAACTTTGAATCAAGACATCGGTGTGCCGTTGCAATTCACTTTTTCGACTACCCGGTAATAATGCCAATAATAATTGGTCTTTGTTCATGCCCAAGCGTGATTTTAATTCAGTTTGAGACCAGCCAGCCTGACACGCGACCGCACTGGGATTGCCCACATAACGTGCCTCAATACCTCGCTTGGCAAACCAAGCAGGTTCAAAGGGTAAAATAGATGCCAGTTGATTTTGTGCACCTTGCAAACGTTTGACGCGCCAACGCCCCCAAGCCCACAGTTTGGGTGCAATGTAATAAAGCACAGGAATAGCCAGTTTACGAAGTTTCTCACCCAAACGCATATTAAAACCAGGAAAGTCTACCAACACGACCACATCGGGGCGTTCTTTCTCCGCCCAAAGCAATAAATCTTTACCAATTTTTTGAATACGTGGCAATGCTTTCAATACATCCGCAATCCCCATGACATTCAGCGATTCCATCGGACATAACACTTCACAGTCCTCGGCACGCATGGCCGAACCTGCGACCGCAGAAATGTGAATGCTTGCATCGGATTGTTTGAGAGAACGAATGATGGCTGCACCGTGCATATCACCCGATGATTCACCTGCACAGATAAACACATGAATGGGGCGAGATTTAGACACCAATGCCATACACCGAAATGCCCAAATCTTTGGCAAGCGATGTGAGTTTGTCTTTTTCAATCAAAAGTGTGCAGCCCGCTTGTATTGCGATGGATGTACAACCTGAATTTGCCATGGTTTTTAAGGTATCAGGACCGATAGCAGGCACATCAAAACGCAAATCCTGATTGGGCTTGGCAACTTTCACCACGCAGGCTTGACCATTGCCAAGGCTGCCCCCGCGTTTGATGGCTTCATCTGTGCCTTCAATGGCTTCCACTGCCAACACTGCGCCTTCTTGCACCACCACGGTTTGACCAATATCCAAGGCCGCAATGCCTTGAGCCTGTTGCATACCAAAGTGCATATCTTTCATCTGTTGTTTCTTGGCTGCGCTACCGAAGAGTAAACCTTCACTCGCGACCATAGAAGGGACATAGCGTACTTGTGATTCCACACGAATCCCCGCATCAGCAAGCAAAGCAACCACCTTAAGCATCAATGTGTCATCTTTGCGATTGGCAACACTCAACAAGGCTTTTACTGCCACAAAATCAGGTCGAAAATTACGAAACAAATGCAGTTTTTGAACCTTACCCGCCATAATCACTTCAGATACGGCTGCTGCTTGCAACGCCTTAATCATGCCTCCAATCTTGCCTACATGTAGCCAACATACCGAGGCTGCAATATTTTCAATCTCAGGCGATGTTTCTTCTTTTGCTGCCACCACATGCACAGCAAAACCTTGCTCAAGCAGTGCTTGCGCCATTTCCAAGGGGAACACACCATAGCCTGCAATCAAGCCAATAGACTTGGCTTGGCTCATTTAGTGTTTATCTCGGGCTGGAATCGTTAAACCTTTCTTGGCAGTCGCTGCAAACTCAATCAAATGATCCGCATACGCATCACCATTCGCCATGGTTTTGGCTGCTCCAATGCGTTGCTCCAAGCTGCCCGTGCTTTGGAATAAAACACGATAGACTTCTTTCAAATGCTTCAACTGTGAGGATGTTGCACCTTGCCGTTTAAGACCCAACGCATTCAAGCCCGATAAGGATGGACGATAGCCGCCTGCGGTTAAGCAAAAAGGCGGTACATCTTTGACGATACCGCTCATACCACCCACCATGGCAGAACGACCAATACGCAAAAACTGGTGAATGGCAGACATGCCACCAATCACAGCACCATCATCAATATCCACATGCCCTGCCAAAGTCGCGCAATTTGCCAACACCACACCGTTACCCACGCTACAATCATGGGCAATATGTGTGTATGCCATCAATAGGTTGTTGTTGCCCACCTTGGTCAACATACCGCCACCTTCTGTGCCAGGGTTGATGGTGACATTTTCACGGATGGTATTGCCATCACCGATGATGACTTCAGATGGCTCACCATGATATTTCAAATCTTGCGGCTCATGACCAATGGATGCAAAAGGAAAAAAACGATTGTTTTTGCCAATCGTTGTATGCCCTTCTATCACAACATGCGATTTCAAAAGGGTTCCATCAGCGATGGATACATGCTCACCGATGACACAAAAAGGACCAATCTCAACCCCTTCGCCCAATTGGGCGCCATCCGCAATCACAGCCGATGGATGAATATGCTGACTCATACTTGATCTTGCGGCATCAAGGTTGCCATCAATTCACCTGCACATGCCAAATCACCATCAATAAAGGCTTCTGCCTTAAACTTCCACATAAATCCACGACGACGAAGCACCGTCAATTCAAAAATAATTTGATCACCTGGGCGAGCAGGTTTGCGAAAACGAACCCCATCAATACCTGTAAAATAGACAATAAATTCTTGGTCTTTGGGCGCAGATTCAAAGGCTAAGATACCACCCACTTGCGCCATGGCTTCCACAATCAAAACACCTGGCATGACAGGGAATTTGGGGAAATGCCCTGTGAAATGAGGTTCATTGATGGTCACATTTTTCAACGCACGAATGGATGTTTCAGGCACCATTTCCAGCACTTTATCCACCAATAACATCGGATAACGATGGGGTAAACGTTCCATAATTTCATCAATATTCAAATCAGACATGATTATTCCTTACCTTTTATCTTTTTCCATACATCAGGCAGCTTGGTCATCAAAGCCGATATTCTTAACCATTGACGGTGTGGCATGGCTGGAAAACCTGAATATACACCTGCCTTTTCAATATCACTGATGACGCCCGCTTTGCCTGCCAATTGACAGCCGTCTACTATATTTAAATGACCTGCAACACCTACTTGCCCACCCATTTGACAGCCTTGACCCACCTTCGTTGAACCTGAAATACCCACTTGTCCTGCAATCGCTGACAACGCGCCAACTTCAACATTGTGGGCGATATGCACCAAGTTATCGAGTTTGACACCTTGATGAATCACGGTATCACCCAGAGTGCCTCGATCAATGGTGGTGTTTGCACCAATTTCAACATCATCATGAATCATCACGCGACCCACTTGTGGAATTTTCACATACGATTGCCCTGACCACGCATAACCAAAACCATCCGAACCAATCACAGCACCTGCTTGCACAATCACACGATGACCGAGTTGGCAATCCGCTTCCACCTTCACGCCAGCATGCAATAAACACTGTTTGCCAATATGCACACCTCTGGCAATCAAGCAGCCTGCTGAAATGACTGTTCCCAAGCCAATCACACAACCCGATTCAATCACACAGCCTGCTGCAATATCCACATCATCCGCAATCGTAGCAGTATCTGCAATGATAGCTGAAGGGTGAATATTTCCTTGTGCTTGTTTCATGGGATAAAACTTTTGTTGTAATTGTGCATAAGCCAAATACGGATCTTTCACTGCAAGCAACGGACATGAAGCATCCAATTCACCAACAAGAGAAGCGGAAACCAACACGGCGGCTGCCTGTGTCCCAGCCAACGAATCCTTATATTTTACATTGGATAAAAAAGAGAGTTCACCTGAGTCAGCATTTTTTAACGTGGCCATAGAGCGAATGGTTAAATCCATATCTACATCACCATGCAGTTCACCTTTTACATCAGCAACAATTTGAGCCAGTGTGAACACTTGTACGCCCAATTATTTTTTACCATCCAACAATTTTGTGATCGCAGGTGTAATATCCAAAGCATCATTCACATAAATCATATTGGATTTCGGTAACACCAAATCAAAACCATGATCTTTACCATACTTACGCGCTATTTCATAAAAATGCCCAACAACTTTTTGATCCAATTGATTTTTAGCCGAGACCAATTCTTCTTGGGCATCTTGTTGACGACGCGCAGCTGATTTACGCAATTCTTTCAAATCTGATTGTTTTTGTAGCAATCTTTCTTGCGACATTGCCATGGATTGACTTAAAATATCTTTTTCTGCTTGATCTATCTTGCTCTTTAATGCTCGAAGCTCTTTAAGCTTTTGAGATTTCAACGTTTCCAAATGATGCAAACCATTTTGATAGTCTTTGGTATTTTCCACCGCACTTTTCACATCAATATAGCCAATTTTACCCGCTTCTGCTGTGATTGCCCCCAAACTTAACATGGCAACCGACGATGCAACCCATACAAATTTCTTCAACATCATTCAATACTCCTCATATTTAACACGGCATACATCCCACATGGCTGGGAAGGCTAAGTTTCACGTTCTTATTTTCAATCTATACCTTAAAATGTTGAACCCAATGCAAAATTAAAACTACGCAGAACATCTTGCGGTTGTTTTTTTAATACCTTCGCAAAAGACATGGTAAGAGGGCCCACTGGCGATGCCCACTCAATGCCAATACCTGTTGAAGCACGTAAACTATTGGGGCTAAATTTCACAGCAGGCACATTACTCACCGCATTTCCCCATACCGTTCCCGCATCAATAAATAAAACCCCACGAATACCACCTGTATTCACGTAAGGCAGCGGGAAAAATAAATCCAAATTGGCTGATAATTTCTGGCTACCACCCACCGCTTCTCCCGTCAATGGATCACGCATAGACACACCATAATAATCAAAGCCATGCAAAAGATTATCCCCTCCCAAGGAGTAGCGACGATAAATGGGAACATTTTTCCCAGCATAACCTTGAATCCATGATACTGCCGAGGAAGCACGTAACACCACATCATCCGAAAGGGAAAGATAGTTTTGCGTACCTAAACTCCCTTCTATAAAACGATTATTACCCCCAAGGGTTGCACCACTCACACGCAGGCTATGCACTGAACCACTGCTTGTATTCGTGGCGCGATCACGGTTATCGAAATACAGAGATTCACTCAACTCTGATGTAGTTTGTCGCCCCGCTTGTGACAGAAGAATTAACGTCGAGTTGACAGGTAAGTTGGTAATATTGGTATTGGAATATTGATAGCTAAGCGAATCACTCACATGTTCCGATAAGAAAAAGGTTAACCCAAAACCCCCACCCACATTGTTTTGTGTATACGTTGTCGTCTGGACTTGCGTTAACTTGGTTTGTGTTTTATTCACGTTCACCGATGCTTGAATATCTCGATCCAAAAAATAAGGATCAGTCAAACTCACATTATAGTTTTGCGTCCTAGAACCCACATCCGCAGTGACATTTAAACCATAACCTTTACCCAGTAAATTCTTTTGCGAAGTTTTGATGCGAAACAACACCTTTTCAATTTGAGAATAACCAAAGCCCACCGTAAACGAGCCTGTTTTATTTTCAGTCACATTGACCTTGGCATTGACGCGATCAGGCGCACTGCCCTTGGGCATGGAAATACGCACATCTTTGAACAGTTGTAAGCGACCCAATTTTTCTTTGCTTAAACGCATGCCAGTTGCAGAAAACTTTTCACTTTCATCCAAACGCATTTCTCGACGCACCACCACATCATCTGTCTTTTCATTGCCTTCAATCTCAATACGCTCAATATAAACCTTACGACCTTTTTCCACGTCAAAGGTAATCGCCACGGTATGATCTTCAACATTACGTTTAAACAATGGTGTGACATTGGCAAACGCATAGCCTTCATCACCGACCAACACCGTCATATCCTGAATGGATGTTCGCAAATCACTGAGTGAATAATGCGCTCCCTCTTTCAGCTTGATAACGGCCATCATTTTTTCTTTGGACGGAATCAAATCCCCTGTTACACCCAGCTTACTTACTGTATAAACAGCACCTTCATGTATGGAAAAATTTAAATAAAAAGATTTTTTATTGGGCGTTAGCATCAGTTGAGATGACTCCACTTTCATATCCAAATAACCACGATTTTGATAAAATTGTGACAAACGTTGACCATCATTTTTAAACTTTTTTTGATTGATAATATCCTTATTCATCACCCATGCCAGTAAGCTGGTAGGTCGAGCAGACACTTCACTGATAAGCTCTGCATCTGTAAAATCATGATTACCCATAAAACGAATTTGACGCACACGTGTTTTGATGCCTTCAACAATATGCACGATCAATTTTATTGAACCATCTGGTAATATAGTCTTTTTGGGTTGAATATCCACCTGATAAAAACCTTTCTTCAAATAGCCTCGACGCAGCATATTGATATCTTTACGCATCAAACTGGGGGTAAAAACCATGCCACTTTTCAACTTGAGTTTATGTTTCAAATCTTTGGATGTCACTGCATTGTTACCCACAATTTTATAGCGACTAATCAAAGGTTGCTCCTTAACACGCAGCACAAGCTTGATGCCTTGGCTATTGCGCACACCAGAAAACTGCAAATCTTGATACACACCCGAGGCATAAAGGCGTTGAATATCACGGCTCATGGTTCGCCGATTTAAAACATCACCCACCTTGGTATCCAAATCAGATAAAATCGCCGCACTTTCAATATAACGGTTGCCTTCCACAGCGAGGGAAAGAATACGGCTATCTACCGCTACTCCTTGACCATCATCAGCCCAAGTATTCACAGAAAACAAAACGCAAACCAATACCATGCAGTATTGCATCAATTTCATATTAACCTCGGAACAAACGCATCAAATCATTATAAAACGCAAACACCATCAACAAACCAATCAACAACACACCGACCATTTGCGTGCGTTCCATCACCACATCTGATAAGGGTTTACCACGTAATTTTTCCAAACCCAAGTATACCAAATGACCCCCATCCAAAATAGGCACAGGCAACAAGTTTAATACGCCCAAATTAACCGAAATTAACGCCAAAAAGGTAATAAATGCCACCAAACCCAAATCTGCAGTACGTCCAGCCAATTGCGCAATGGCAATCGGGCCGCCTAAATTTTCGGGTGAAATAGCCGCTGTGAGCATCTTACCCATCACCTGAACCGTCAATACTGTCATCTCATAGGTGCGTTCAAAGCCATAAATCACACCCTCCCAAAGACCTTGTTGATAGATAATAGGCTCTGTCAAAGGCTTGGATACAAGATGCACCCCTGCTTTACCTACACCATGCTCGTTTTCAGCCTTGGGCGTGATTTGCAAACGTAAGGTCACACCATCACGCAAAACGAGCAAAGAAAGCACCTGACCTGCATGTGACTGAATCTCACGAATCAAGTGCCGCACACCATCCAAGTCCTGACCTTCGACCTGAATAAATTCATCACCCGCTTTCAACCCCGCCGCTTCCGCAGGTGATCCTTTCACCACTGAATCAACCAGCACTTGCGTTCCCAAAGTTAAACCCAAAGCATCCTCAGAGACACTCACCAACAAGGCATCTTTTTGCCCTGCGTGTACAGGTAGGGTCACTGAAAAATCATGACCATTTCGTTCAACATCCAAAATAACATCATGACCGACTTGGCTCTTTAACGCTTCTTCAAATTGTGACCAAGCATGTAGCGGCTGACCATTCAAGGTTAATAGGCGATCATTGGGCTGAATACCCGCGCGTTCTGATACGGAATTGGCCGCCACATGCCCAACCACAGGCGGCATGACTTGCTGACCCAACCAAGCCACACACATATAAGCGACAATCGCAAAAGCAAAGTTAAACATCGGCCCTGCCACGGCTACAGCAGCACGCTTCCATACGGGTTGCACATGAAAGGCTCGCGCCAGCTCTTCAGGGCTTAAAGCCTGCGTCTTTCCCTCACCTTGCTCATCAAGGTTTTCACCCAACATTTTGACATAACCACCCAAAGGAATCGCAGCAATGATATATTCAACGCCACTGTTTTTGCCACGCCAAGAAAAAAGAGCAGGGCCAAAACCAATGGAGAATTTTTCCACTTTGATGCCCAATTTAATGGCGACAATAAAATGCCCAAATTCATGTACTGCCACCAAAATGGCAATGGCAACCACAAACGACAATAATGTATGTAATGATTCCATGTTTACCCCATGACCTTTTGTGCTATTTGTCGTGCTTGTTGATCGCAAGCCCAGACATCATCCAACGATGTCATGGCAACATCTTGGGTTTGACTTAACACTTCTTCAACCGTACTGACAATATCCATAAAACCCAACTGACGGTCTCGAAAAGCTTGGTTGGCCTCTTCATTGGCCGCATTCAAAGCAATCGCCAAAGCATCCCCACCACGCATCACATCTTGCACCAAACGCATGGCTGGAAAACGCGCTTCATCCACCGCTTGAAAATCCAAACGCCCTGTTTTTGCCAAATCCAACCAAGGAATACCTGCATCCAAACGTTCGCCAGTTTGTAAAGCATACGCAATCGGTGAGCGCATATCAGGCTCTGCCAATTGCGCCAAGACTGCACCATCACGATATTCCACCATGGCATGAACAATGCTTTGCGGATGGATAATGGCGGATAGTTTCTCTGCTGGCATATCAAACAACCAACGGGCTTCAATCAATTCCAAAGCTTTGTTCATCATGGTGGCTGAATCGACACTGATTTTTGCCCCCATATCCCAATTTGGATGAGCAATGGCTTCTTCAGGTGTCACATTTTTCAATGTTTCAGGGTCACGTTCTCGAAAAGGACCGCCCGATGCCGTTAAAATAATACGTGTAATCGAAGCATGGTCGTGTCCGAGTAATGCTTGATGCACAGCCGCATGTTCTGAATCCACAGGCACAACCGTTGCACCATATTTCTTGGCTTCTGCCATAAAAATACGCCCCGCAGTCACCAAGCATTCTTTGTTGGCAAGACCCACCCGTTTACCCGCGCGCACTGCCGCCAATGCCGCAGGTAAGCCCGCAGAACCCACCATCGCAGCCATGACCATATCCACATCCTTGGCTTGAGATACTGCAATCGCGGCATCCATGCCGACTTCCAAACGCACACCTTGCGGCAATTCACCTTTCAGTTCTTTGGCAGCTTGTTCATCGGTCATCACAACATATTCAGGTTTAACTTGCTTTGCCAACATCAACATACGCGAACTATTTCGATGTCCAACCAAGGCATAGGCAGAGAATTTATCTGGATGTCGTAGCATCACATCAGCTGTACTGGCTCCAATCGAACCCGTCGCACCTAAAATTGTTAGTTTCATGATTCTTCCCATTTCAAGCAAAGATAATCCACAACATGCCTGCCAATGGTAAAGCGGGCAGTAAGGCATCTATACGATCCAACAAGCCGCCATGACCTGGCAACATGCTGCCACTATCTTTCACGCCCACGACACGTTTCAATGCGGATTCCATCAAATCACCAAGAATACCCACCACCACCAACAACAATGCCAAAGGAATAGCCCAAAAAAACGGCATATCAACCCATGTCATCCACACAAGAGATGCACCCAACACACCCGCGAGTACACCGCCAGCCAAACCTTGCCAAGTTTTACCAGGGCTAATTGCAGGACATAATTTATGTTTACCCCAAGCCTTACCTGTAAAATAAGCGGCAATATCTGATAACCACACACCCACACAAGCCCCCGCAATAAAGGCGACACCATGTTCATGTGTATGTAATTGCATCAATGCCATCACAAACAACATCAACCAAACCATCATCCACTGAGCGTATAGCATTTTTTGAAAGGCTTGTGGCAAACTCTGACGATCGACATGCAATGCCAAAAGCACAAACCACCCCAACAACAAAAGCAACCATGCCAATGGCAACCATAAACCTTGAGCATGCGTCACAATCAGCACTCCCCACATCAACAGTGCGACCATAGAAAAAAGCGTTTGTTTTGGCATATCCACCATGCGCAAAAGCTCATGGGTTGCAGCCATTGCCACAGCAGCCAAAATGACATCAAACCAAAAAAGCGGCACATAAAAAAGCCAAACCACCACACCCGCAAATAAAACCAATGCCGTCATGATACGCAATGTTAATTCACTCATTCACTCTCCATACCTTGAACTTGCTCGCTTGTCTGTCCGAAACGACGCTCACGACCTGCAAAATCATCCAATGCAAGCTGCAAATCTTCACGTGAAAAATCAGGCCACAAGCAGTCGGTAAAATAGAGTTCTGCATAGGCAGCATCCCAAAGGTGAAAGTTCGAAATACGCCGCTCTCCTCCAGTACGAATCAACAAATCAACAGGTAAAATATCTTTTCGGGGTAAATAGCTTGCAAACTGATCCACAGAAAGCATGTCTAACTGATCTTCTGAACATCCTTGCGTATGCCACGCACGACAAAAGTCCTGAACACCATCCACAATCTCTTGTTGGCCGCCATAATTCAGACATAAAATCAAATCAATGTTTTTATTCTGTGCTGTGCCATGTTTTGTTTTTTGAATCGCTTTACGTGCCAGCCAAGGCAACTTGGACAGATCGCCTAAAGTCAGTAAACGCGCGCCTTTTTCATTCATACGTGATATTTCAAGCGGTAACAATGTCGTCAACAAGGTCATCAGTGCCGTGACTTCAAGCTTTGGACGCTTCCAGTTTTCGGTTGAAAAAGCATACAAAGAAACTTGCTTGACACCCGCATCCAATGCCCATTCCACAACATCACGCACGCGACTTGAGCCTTGACGATGCCCTTCCATACGGACCTTACCCTGTTGCTTCGCCCAGCGCCCGTTACCATCCATAATGATCGCAACATGTTGGGGCGTATGCACTGATGCTTCGCTCACAGAAGAACGCATTAAACCGTTAAAATATCTTTTTCTTTATGCTCAATGATTGTTTCAACTGCGACAATAAAACGGTCGGTTATTTTTTGCACCTTATCCTGCATACGTTTCACTTCATCTTCAGATAATGAATCTTCTTTCTCACTCTTTTTCACATCATCATTGGCATCACGGCGAATATTGCGAATGGATACCCGTGCTTTTTCACCCACTTGTTTCACTTGCTTGACAAATTCTTTGCGGCGTTCTTCATTCAGCTCAGGAAGAATAAGACGAATCACTTCACCATCATTGCTAGGATTCAATCCCAAATCCGATGACTGAATGGCTTTTTCAATATCATTCAACAAGTTTTTTTCCCAAGGCGCAATGATCAACATGCGAGCTTCAGGCACTGAGATATTTCCCACCTGACTCAATGGCACAGGTGAGCCATAATAGGAGACACGCACATGATCCAAAAGTGCGGCATTGGCGCGACCAGTACGAATCGTTGCCAATTCAGACTTCAATGAAGCCAACGTTTTTTCCATGCGTTTTTCAATGGTTGTAAACATATTAAGCCTCTTTTACCAATGTACCAACCGATTCACCTGCAATCGCTCGCAACATTTCACCTGCTTTTGTTACATCAAATACAACAATCGGCATATCATTATCACGGCACAAAGACATCGCCGTAGCATCCATTATACCCAATTGTTTGGTCAGCGCCTCTGTAAATGTTAACGTTTCATAACGTACTGCATCAGGATTTTTCACAGGATCTGCCGTGTATACGCCATTCACTTTTGTACCTTTCAACACAATATCAGCTTGAATTTCCATGGCGCGTAAACTTGCCGCAGTATCGGTGGTGAAATATGGATTACCTGTACCTGCAGCAAAAATAAGGATGCGTCCTTTTTCCAAATGACGCACCGCACGACGACGAATATAAGGCTCGGCAACTTCCTTAATATACAAGGCAGAAATCACACGCACATTGGCACCTTGTCTTTCCAAAGCATCTTGCAAACCAATCGCATTCATCACCGTTGCCATCATACCCATATAATCCGCACTGGCACGATCCATACCCGAAGCCGTACCCATATTACCACGAAAAATATTGCCACCACCAATCACAATCGCGAGTTCAACACCGCTGATCGTCACTTCAATCAATTCAGATGCTAAGCGATTGATGGTATCAGGATCAATGCCATAAGAGCCTTCACCCATCAACACCTCACCAGAAAGTTTCAACAACACACGTTTATATTTGTTTTCATTTGACATTGCTGAAACCTCTCTGGTGATTGATGTTATCAAAAATCCTGCTTAACCCTTAATCTGCGCCGCAACTTCGGCAGCAAAATCAGATTCTTCTTTCTCAATACCTTCACCCAAGCCAAAACGAACCATCGCCACAAGCTCAGCCTTGGCATCCACAGCCTTGATTGCTTTGCCCACGGTTGTATCCGTATCCATGACAAACTCTTGATCCAACAAGCAATTTTCAGAATAGAATTTATTCATTTGACCCGATACAATTTTATCCACAATCGCTTCAGGTTTACCTGTTGCCAACGCACGATCTGTCAATACTTTGCGTTCACGTTCAATCGCTTCTTTGGTCACACTTGCGCGTGAAACAAAAGTAGGGTTGACGGCTGCAACATGCATCGCCACACCACGTGCCACATCTTGCAAGGCAGTGGATGATTCACCCTTAATAGCAACCAATACACCAATGCGACCAGCACCATGAATATAAGATGCTGTCACACCTTCTGTTTCAAGCACTTCAAAGCGGCGAATACTCATGTTTTCACCAATGGTCGAAATCAATTGGGACAGCGCTTGCTCCACATTCAATTCAGCATCAAAAGGCAGTGCCTTCAAGGCTTCAATATCAGCAGGTCGTTGATTCAAAATTAAAGCATTGACTGCTTCAACAAAGCCAACAAATTGCTCATTTTTACTGACGAAATCAGTTTCGGCATTCACTTCCAACACAACCGATGCATTGCCTTGAGTTGTGGTTGCCACCACACCTTCAGCCGCCACACGACCCGCTTTCTTCGAAGCAGCAGCCAATCCTTTCTTACGCAAGAAATCAACAGCAGCGTCGTGATGACCATCCACTTCACCCAAAGCTTTCTTACAATCCATCATGCCTGCGCCTGTTGCTTCACGCAGCTTTTTCACATCAGCAGCCGTAATCTTGGCCATGACTCATCCTCCAGTCCTTCTTCTATATCCATTTAAGTTAAAAAAAGGGCAGCACAAAGCCACCCCAAAACATATCAAACAAGCAGTTACGCAGTTTCACCATCTGCTACAGCAACTTCGTCTGATTCAGCAGCATGCACCATCGCTTCAACCACATCTTCGTCATCTTCTGCGTTTTCAATTCTCCAAGCCTTGGCACCTTCAAGAATCGCATCCGCAGTTTTAGCACAAAACAAACGCACAGCACGAATCGCATCATCATTGCCAGGAATGATATAATCAATATCGCTTGGGTTACAGTTGGTATCTACCACTGCCACAACAGGAATACCCAATTTTTTTGCTTCTTTTACTGCCAATTCTTCTTTGCGAACATCCATCACAAACAAGCAGTCAGGCAAGTGCGACATCTCTTTGATGCCGCCCAACGAACATTCCAACTTGGTCAAGGTACGTTGTTTTTTCAACGCTTCTTTTTTGGTCAAAAGTTCAAATACACCGTCTTCTTTTTGACGTTGCAAATCTTTCATTTTACGTACGGATTGCTGAACAGTTTGAAAGTTGGTCAACATGCCACCCAACCAACGGTGGTTGACGAAATACTGTTCTGAACGCAAGGCTTCTTCTTTAATGGCTTCGCGCGCTTGACGTTTTGTACCCACAAACAACACACGACCACCTGCATTCGCCAATTCTCTCATGAATGAATACGCTTCGTTTGCCATACGCAATGTTTTTTGCAAATCAACGATGTGAATACCATTACGATTACCAAAGATATAGGGTGCCATTTTAGGGTTCCAACGGCGGGTCTGGTGACCAAAGTGAACACCTGCTTCAAGCAGTTGTTTCATTGTATATTGAGACATAAGTCCTCCAAATGTTAACCTTACGTCAAATCTAACTCATTGATTTTATTGAAATAACAACAAGCACATTGGATGAAATGACGTGTAAAGTGCCGCGCTTTCTACAGAGAACACAGCACAAGCGCAAGATGTACACACCGATTAAAACAAGTTATTCGATCATGCTCACGCCCGATAAAACCTGAATCGCATCATCTAACACATAAAAATCTTGCTTGCCTGTTGCAAGGTCTTTCAACATCAAGCCACTTTTTGCCAGCTCATCGTCACCAATGACAACGACAAAGCGTGATTTTTCACGATCCGCAATCTTAAATTGACGTTTGGCAGCACCGCCACCTGCATGAACCACAGCCAACCCTTGCTGACGTAAGGCATCGGCAACCCTGAGTGAATAAGCCAAGCTAGCATCACCCAAGGAAGCAACCACCACATCCAACTGATGACCCTTTAGATCAGCAAGCAACATTTCCAAACGTTCCATACCCGCTGCAAAACCAATCGCATTTGTGGCAGTCCCCCCCAAGGATTCGACCAAACCATCATAGCGACCGCCTGCCAACACTGTGCCTTGTGCGCCAAGCTGATCGGTGACAAATTCAAACGCTGTACGGTTGTAATAATCCAAACCTCGAACAATACGGGGGTTGACAGTATAACTCACACCCAAAGCATCCAAACCTGTTTTTAAGCCTGTAAAATGTGTATCACAAGCCTGACAACAATGCCCCACCATTTCAGGCGCATCCGTCAACTGCTCTTGACAGGCTTTGTTTTTACAATCCAACACACGCATGGGATTTTTTTCGATCCGTTCATTGCAAGTAGCGCACAATTGTTCACGGCATGTTTGCAAATAAGCCACCAACATTTGATGGTAAGTAGGACGACATTCGATACATCCCAAGCTATTGATTTCCAAACGTGTTTCCTCAATACCCAAGGCATTCAAAAAACGCTGTGCCATACTTAAAAGCTCCACATCTGCAACAGGGCCTGCCACACCAAACCACTCCACACCGATTTGCTGAAACTGACGTAAACGCCCTTTTTGTGGGCGTTCTCTACGAAACATCGGTCCCATATAAAACCAGCGCTGCGCACCAGCTCGCGTTAAGCCTGCTTGCAAATAAGCACGCACTGCCCCTGCTGTACCTTCTGGGCGCAAACAAATATGATCGCCGCCTTGATCTTCAAAGGCATACATTTCTTTGGAAACAATATCTGTTTCCTCACCCACTGATCGAACAAACAAGCTTGTCGGCTCTAAAATAGGCAAACGCACTTCCGATACCCCATGACTGGCAAACACCTTGCGCGCCACATCCTCAATATTGCACCATTTTGCTACTTCTGCGGGTAAACCATCATGAATACCCCGAATACTTTGTAATTTTCTAGCCATCTCTCATTAACCCTTATCACTTATTTTTAACTTTTTAACTGATGTTACGCGCCTAAACAAAAACCAGCGTCATCCCCGTCGTCAGCGTCACCCCCGAGGACTTGTGTCGAGGGGTCTATGGATAGAACCCGATAAAAGATTTCGGGTATGACGCATAGGTATCTACACAGGTTTTCATACCTATCTAAGCAAGAAAATAGAAGCCTATTTTGTCTGTTTCAACAAAAATTAGACTTAAATACTTAGGCATACTCCAGCCTATCATAAAGTTATTTTTTAGTTCGTTCATTTTATTGGATAGCAAGGCGCAGAAGTTAGAGCATAGCAGGGTCTATAGTCGTTTAAGTATGAATACTACATTATGTTGCTGTCACCCTCGAATGCTTGTGTCGAGGGTCTATTGATAGATTCCAGACACAAGTACTCTGGAATGACGGTGGTTTAATACTTGGATCACTATATGGTCTGATTTCTGCAACGCAGCTAGCCGAGAAAAGGGACAGGTAAAAAGTTTAGTTTATGGTAGGTTGGAGTATAGATGCCAATGCTTTAGGATGGAAGGGATGTCAACAGTGGTCTTTCTACAAAGCTATATTTTTCCGCTCAACTCTGTTTCAGTACGCATCACAGCAGCACGTTTTTCAACCTCATCCACCAGTGCATCAATCATATTCGATGATTTTACACGTCCAAATTTCTCACCATCGTGATAAAATGTGTGGGTGGGGTAACCACCTGTAATGCCAACTTGTACTTCTTGCGCCTCACCAGGTCCGTTGACCACGCAACCAATCACTGCCACATCCATGGGTTCTTGAATATGCGCCAAACGTATTTCTAATTCTTGCACAACTTCAATGACATTAAACTTCTGACGCGCACACGATGGGCAAGCAATAAGATTCACGCCACGATGGCGCAAACCGAGGCTTTTCAAAATTTCAAAACCAACTTTAATTTCTTCTTTGGGTTCAGCCGCCAAGGAAACACGAATGGTATCCCCAATACCATCGGCTAGAATCAAACCAAGCCCTACCGATGACTTCACCGTACCACCAAACAAGCTGCCAGATTCTGTGATACCCAAGTGAAAAGGGTAGTCAACTTTTTCAGCCAACTTGCGATAAGCCGCCACGGTCATGGGAATATTACTGGCTTTCAGTGAGACTTTAATATCTTTGAAATTCATATCTTCAAGGATTCGGATATGACGCAACGCAGAAGCCACCATCGCATCCGCACACGGTTCGCCATATTGTTCATTGAACTCTTTTTCTAAAGAACCTGCATTCACACCAATACGAATCGACACATTTTTTTCCTGTGCCGCTTTGACCACTCGCTCAACTCTATCCTGACTTCCAATATTTCCAGGGTTCAATCGCAAGCCATGCACACCCGCATCCAAGGCTAGCAACGCCATTTTATAACTAAAATGAATATCTGCGATAATGGGGACTTGTGTTTGTGCCAAAATTTCAGGCATCGCAGCCGCTGATTCCACATCTGGCACCGAAATGCGCACAATATCCGCCCCCGCTTCTTCCAAGCTATGAACTTGTGCCACCGTCGCATCAATATCCGTGGTTAAGGTGTTGGTCATGGATTGCACTGCAATCGGTGCATCACCACCCACTGCAACATCTCCCACCATGATTTTTCGCGTTTGACGGCGCGGCATAACAATACTATCTCGCATGATTCCCTACTTTTTGTGGCGTAATAAGTGCAAACGTTCTTGCAATGACAAGGCTCGACTTAAAGCATCCAAATATTCTTCATTTTGTGGCTCAAGTTGCAATGCTTGATCCCAAAGTTTCACCGCCTGATCAATATGTTCCTGTTGGAATGCTAAGCCTCCCTGTTGAAAGGCTTGTTCTGCCGCTTGTTGAATCTGAACATCAATGGTTTGAAGCAGCTCATCCCCACCTTCACCATCATGCTGTTGGTACACCAAAGCAGCATCTTGCGCCTCTGACCACTTGCGCTGTTTTAATAATGCTTGAATCTCAACTTTCGACAATACAACCACTTTCTTTACATGCTTGGATAGCGGAACCACTTCTTTTTTCTTCACTGCTTTTTTCACTTGTTTCTTTAATGTCTTAGGAATCTGTAAACCTTTCAGCCAAACCTTTTGAATCTGACCCAACAAAGCCTCGCCATTCACTGAATCGGGCATCAAACGCAGGTTTGATTCTACCAACACATAAGCAGCGACTATTTTTTTACTTTCAAAATAAGCTTTGGCTTGGACATAGGCTTGTTTGGCTCTATTTTCCAACATTTTACGGTGTCTTTCTGCAAACCCTAAAAACACAACATCATGTTTTGCGACACCTTTGGGTGCCACATAGTTTGTCAAACCTTGTAGCAAGGCATGATCTTCCAAACGTCGTTGCTTTAAGAGTACATGCAAGCGTAACTGCTCCAGATGCAAGTACATCGCGCGAATATTTGAATTGAAAACCTCAGGCTTGGCTGAAAACTCAGCCGTCTGTTTATAGTTAAACCAAGCCTTATCCCATTTTTTTGCCCGCATCGCCTGTTGCGCAATACGCTTATAATGTCTCAGTAAACGAATACGTGCGGGATTGATTGTTTTTTTCAAAAACATACGAGCCTCGGCATATTCCTTATCTTTGACAGTCATCGCTTGCGTAATCTTATACGCCTCCATTACCTTGCCCGCATAAAACACATGACGCACCCGCGCCATACCTTCAACGTGTTTAGCGGGTGCTTGATTTGTTTTTTCCTCACCACTATCTAACTTCAATAACCCTTGCGATGGCACACAAGCTGTCATCAACAATAAAGCAAAAACACCCACGATAGAGCGCAACAAATTCAAGATCATCCTCCAATTCTCGCACGAATCTCAACGGGTAAGGTCAAATCAAATGCCAAAGCAACCGCCGCATCAATCCGTTGCCGCATCTCTTCATCTTCAACCATCACCCGACCGCATTCCAACAAATCTTTCACACCCTTCACTTTCTTCATCCCCAATGTTTCAAATTCAAAGCGCGAATCCAATTCCTCAAATGTGCCGTATGATAACACAACTTCACCACCTTCGCCCAAGCCACACATGCGTGAGGCAACATTCACCGTATCGCCAATCACTGTATATTCCAAGCGTTCGTTGGCACCAATGCTACCGACAATCGCATCGCCACAATTCAATCCCACACGAAACGATATTTTCTCCCCATTCTGCCGCAACACACCCAGTTGTTCGCAGGCTTTTGCCATCGCCAAGGCTGCCATCACCGCATATACCAGATGTTCTTCATTTTCTTTGGGGTGGTTAAACACTGCCATCACCGCATCGCCGATATATTTATCCACATGCCCACCAAAATAATCAATAATCCGATGGAAAACCTCAAAATGTTTGTTCAACACATCCACCACATATTCAGGTGTTGAGCTTTCAGAGAACGATGTAAAACCCACCATATCGGCAAAAATAACTGTCACAATTTGGCGATGATTGTCCATTTTAGCTGCGCCATTCTCAAACACTTGCGACACCAGTTTGGGGTTAAGGTATTTACCAAATGTATCACGCATTTTTTCCTTTTGCGCCAACTCTGTCACCATTTGGTTAAACTGATGCATGGCATCGCTCACCTCATCGTTTCCTTTTACATTCAATTGAACTTGATAATCACCCGCTGCCACCCGAGAAGCAGCATCGGCCAATGCCTCCATCGGTCGACTAATTTGCCCTGCAATCCAATAAATCAACAGGCTTGAGAGCAATACCACCACAATCGCCGCCAACAGCATTTGATGCAGGATACGTTGTGACAACGCTTCCCAAGCACTTTGTGAGTAGCGTACCGCAATATTTCCCACCGACGTACTGGCATATTGAATACGCTTGGCAAACCACAAATGCTGACTATCCAAACGAACCACCATAGGTGCATAAGTTTGTGCTTCCAGCCATCCACGATCCTCATTCGCTTCACCAAAGACTTGCCCATGTTCATCGTGGGCAAACTTTACATACACCGCCAACACTGCATTTTCTGTACGCTGAAAACTTCCCACAATGGCGGCCGTCTCCGCCGCACTTCCACTCAACAATGGTAGCTTTAATGCTTCAGCCAAACGATTCACCGACACTTCGGCTTGTTTTTCTTGGTTTTCCAACCAAGCATCTCGTTCGACATTCAAAATAACGAGCATCAAAACCACCACGGTCATGGCCACAGCAAAACCTACCAACAACGTCCAGCGCCAGCGAATTTGTAAACGCCTCGATTTTTTTTCTTTCACCTCACCCATGCGACCTCATTCCCAATTCTTGATAACTTCTATCATCGTTTAAGCAGACTTAGCTCAATCTTGCTTCTTATGCTTCTGCTCCACCCACCACACACGATCGCCCTTGCTCTTTGGCTTGATACAAACGGTGATCTACCAGCTCAAGGAAAGCATCCACACGTTCATTGATATCATGTTCGTGAACATCCCCCGCAGATACAGGAAGGGATGCAACACCCGCTGAAAAACTAATTTTCAAACGCTCACCGTCCGCCAGTAGCACGGGCTCTAATTTAAGTTTCGCCAACCATGTCCGCACCGCTTGTGTCGCATTCTCTTCTGACGTATGCGGCAATAACACCAAAAACTCTTCACCACCCCAGCGCCCCAACACATCCGTAGTTCGAACACTTTTCTGCAAAGTCTGTGCAACATATTTCAACACGCCATCCCCCGATACATGCCCGTGCACATCATTCACTTGCTTAAAATGATCCAAATCAAGAATCGCCAAAGAGCACTCCACCCCATAACGTACGGCTTGACTGACTTCACGCTCCAGTTGATCGGTGACATAACGACGATTGCATAACCCAGTCAAGGGGTCATGCGTTGCAAGATATTCCAAATCATTTTTGGTTTTCTTTAAATCAGTCACCATACGCCACATTAAACGCGCTTCCAAACCACCAATCACACCACCTGCACCCAAAATACCCGCAGCAATTTCCTCCACCATCTCATTGCCTGTTAAATTGAATGCCACGCAAGGCGCACATGTCACCAAGGCAGTTTCCACATCATAAAAGGTTTCAATGCCCAGTTCACGGGCTTTTACCATACCGAGTGCTGTTTCATCCACATCAACCACAGCCACAACTGTCGCCAAAGCCTCATCTTGCAACATCTCCAACATCGCCAAACCACCGCGTCCGCCACCCAAAACAATGACACGGCTCGGATCGTCCCTTAGTCGTTTCGACTTTTCTTCCACACCTTATCCTCCAGTCCACCAACTTAATTTTGCAACATAAAACATGGCGTACATTATGTCTACCGCTACTATCGCCAGCCCTTCCTTGCGAGAAGTCTCGCTAAACGCCTCGCAAGGAGGGCGAAACACACACACGGAGACGTTCTAACCATGACCATGAACAGCTTGCAACGCAAAAACCTAAAAACCAAAGCTCACCACCTCAAACCCGTCATACGCATTGGTCAACATGGCGTTTCCGAGTCTGTTGTTGCAGAAACCAACATCACCCTCGATACCCATGAACTTATTAAGGTGCATATCCAACAGGGTGAACGCGATGATCGCATTGCAGCAGCACAATCCTTATGTCAACAAACTTCCGCTGAATTGGTACATCATATTGGCAAGGTTTTCATCCTTTACCGTCAACGCCAAGAAACCAAGCAGGCATGAGTCGTCGCGCACAAGCCATTCATGACTTACTGACCGAAAAACTATCGCCTGTTGCATTGCATATTGAAGATGACTCTTGGAAACATGCGGGACATGCAGGTGTCAAAGATAGCAAAGGGGGTCATTTTACAGTTCAAATTACCGCAGAAATTTTCCGCGACAAACCGCCAGTTGCATGTCATCGTTTGGTCTATGAGGCACTCAAAGAACGCTTTTCATCCACCATTCATGCATTAAGCATCACAGCCAAAGCACCCTAATATAGTCATTATTGTGATAATATAGTGATTCAAGTATTAAATCACCGTCATTCCAGAGTGCTTGTGTCTGGAATCTATCGATAGACCCTCGATACAACCCCCGACACAACCCCCGACACAACCCCCGACACAACCCTCGACACAAGCATTCGAGGGTGACGTACTCGAGGGTGACGTACTCGAGGGTGACGAGAGCAATTTCATACTTAAACCAAAATATAATAAAATGGCTTTGTTCTTGCGTAGGAGATTTTGCCATTCCAATGCCTGAGGTGACCATGAAAATCACGTCCAAAAGTCATATCGCGTCAAATCAACGCATACAACCCAAAAAAATCAGCCCAAACAGCTTTGGCAGTGTATTTTCATCCGAGTTACAGGCATCCGATCAACAGCCTGCACAACAGAATACAGCCGAACAAGGATCAACAAATCAACAAGCCTATCCCTTGGTCGAACAAGCATCCAAGCTACTCAGTCAAGTTTTAACACAGCTTGAAGGTGATGCTCAACCCAACCAAGAAACCTTGCACGCGATCCTTGAAATCCGTCAGCAACTGGATCAACTCACAGCCCAAGACCATGAATCCACAGTATTATCTCAAGCCAAAACACTTTTGGCCGTGGAAGCGCAACGCATCCAGACTATGAAACAGTAAGGTATGAGCATGCAACAACACATTGAACAAATCCTTAATGACATGGACACTTTACGTCCATTCGTCCTTGCCAACCAAAGTCAAAATGCCGAGTTACGTAGCATCATGCGGCGCATCATTCAACATGTCGAATTCATACAAAACACGCCCAATATCCCCCCCCAACAGTATGAAATTATTGCGACGGGTTTGATTCAACTTTTGGATGCAGAACACGGTGCATTTCTCAAACGCGATCCAGAATTATTGCTCTCAGAACATGAACAAAACCAGCTTCAGAAACATATTTCAGAACGCCGTCAAATGCTTCAATCGTTACAGTATGATTGGCCCATTCTTCAACATACCTTAAAGAACAGCCATGAGCTATTGGGTAAACCACCCGCTGCACTTGATGACATTCGCACCACCGCACGTGATTTGGAACGTTTTTTGCGCGAACATTTACAAAAAGATGCCCAACTGCATACCGAAATATCCCAATTGATTGGCGCACTCAAAACTTCCATGAACGGCATGCTAAGTGTACTACAAGAGGTGGGCGATGAAGCCCCCGAAATCAAACAAGCCCAGCACCTACTCTCTCAAGATCTACCCCGCGACCCTTCTGAAGCCAGAAGTGTTTTACAACAAGCATGCTCGGGGCTGTTGGAGGCTGGCAACAAACTGTCCACTGCAAGCCGCACCATGCACCAACAAATGCAACAACAACAAAGCCAAATGTCCACACTCACCCAACATCTCAAAGCGGCAGAAGCCGAGGCGCGTAACGATCCTCTCACAGGTTTGGCGAACCGTCGAAAACTTGCCGAATTTTTATCCAAACTACCCGCCCACATGCCAACAAGCTTTATCATGATTGACATTGATCATTTTAAGCACATCAACGACCGCTATGGACATGATGGGGGCGATGAAATTTTAAAAGCCTTGGCAAGCATCCTCAATGAAAGCACACGAAGCAGCGATATGGTGGCGCGTCTGGGCGGAGAGGAATTTTGTATTATCTTGCCAGGTGCCGAAATTCATGCTGCGGAAGCCTTGGCAGCCAATTTATGCCAAAGTGTTTCGGTTCATGATTTTATCGCCAAAGATAAAACCATCAATTTAACCATTAGCTTGGGCGTAAGCCAGAAAAAAGACAAGGAAACATGTATGGAAAGCATCAAACGTGCTGACCAAGGCTTGTATCAATCCAAAGAAAATGGTCGCAACCAAATCACCATCGCTAGATAAGCGGATGCGGATGCGTTCCCACCGAGGACAATGGGAACGAGGAGGAGTACGTCAGCATCGAGGACGGAGGGAACGAGGGGAAATGACGAAAGACTGCGTAAATTTAAACAGTCCGCTAAGGTTCGCCGCATGAAACTACTCATTGATTTTTTCCCCATTGTCCTATTTTTCACAGCCTTCAAACTTTATGATATTTACGTTGCCACGGCTGTCCTGATTGTTGCCTCTTTATTACAGACGACCATTCATTGGCTGGTACACCGTAAATTTGAAACCATGCACCTTGTCACCCTTGTTTTGGTCTGTGTTTTTGGTGGACTTACTTTATTGCTACATGATGAAACCTTTATCAAATGGAAGCCCACCGTCATCAACTGGCTATTTGCAGTAGCATTTATTGGTAGTCAATTTATCGGTGAGAAAAATCTACTTCAGCGCATGATGGGTGATCACATGATCTTGCCTGCTGTCATTTGGCTGCGTTTGAATATCGCATGGACACTTTTTTTTATCGCCTTGGGTATTGCCAATCTTTATGTCGCCTTCAATTTTGATACAGCCACATGGGTCAATTTCAAAATGTTTGGACTTTTGGGTGCAACCTTTGTATTTATCATGGGGCAGAGCATCTATTTGGCACGGTATATGGAAGATAAATCGACATGATTTTTCATGCA
>JAUZQO010000004.1 GCA_030950925.1 Mariprofundaceae bacterium | reverse complement strand
TATCACATAGGTTAATCTTCGGGCATGGAAGACCCCAACATATTTGAACGCTCCACAGACGACCTATTAAGCTCATTTCCCTCGTTCCCTTGCGCCAGCGTGGGAATGCATAAAGCCTTGGAGCAAGCTGATGCCTATTGTTCATGGCGTATGCATTCCCACCGAGGACGGTGGGAACGAGGATAGCCTCGCCTTATTTGAACAGATGAAAGAATTTCACCAAAAACCAAACCACACTCTTGCACTTGGCTTTAGAGAGGCGAGGCTAAAGCCTCACTTCCAGGGTGAAAAACAGCATTTATTGCTTACTTTTTTATGTTTCTTGATGTATTTGTGATAAAAAAAGATCCTCCCATGAATTCAAGACTTTGGAGAAAGCACTAGATACATCAACAAAAGAATAAGCATACGATGCTTGTGTGAATCTTTTTATGGTTTCATCATACTTTACAAGCAACACAAAAGGAGATTAACATGAAAAAATGGTTCACACTTATCGCATTAAGCAGCGCGCTTTTGCTCAGCAGCATGGCACACGCTGCCTGTAAATATGAGGGCGCTTGTAGCCAATCATGTACATTTGGTCCACACTTTATCAGCTTGAATGATGGTGATACTGTCACCAGCCCTTTGCAGGTCAAAATGGGTATCAAAGGCATGAAGGTGCATAAAGCTGGTGACATTATTGAAGGCACGGGTCACCACCATTTAATCATTGATGGGGCTTATGTTCCTGAAAATGAAGTTGTCGCTGCTGATGACCAACATATTCATTTTGGCAAAGGGCAAACTGAAACCACCATTAAGCTTAAACCAGGCAAGCATACATTAACACTGCAATTTGCAGATGGGCATCATCAATCTTATGGTAAAGTGATGAGCCGTACGATTCATATTACTGTAAAATAAGGGTTCATCCAGAAAATACATCCTCTCGATGTTCATGCATGGAGAGGATGTGTTTTATGAATACAGGGGTCACTTCCCCCCTCTGCCATTGGTAAAGAGAGCATCATCAATCACCATAATCCCAGACTTCCCGAAAAAAAGTCTCACAATTGTTCAAAGAGGCTTCTGGATTTGGGTCGTTTTTGTCGCCCTCGTTTTCCTTTATGTAGAGCTGAATCAGGTGGTGGACACTCGGTTTTGGTCTTTTTTAGTAGCTCCCGATAGTCATGTCGCCAGTTTTCACACGCATAAGGTGATGGCTTGCCGCCAGCGCATGCCTGCTTAACAGAAGGTAAATCAATGGGTGAATCACAATGTTTTCCCATCATGCGGCAAAAAGACGCGCCTAAAATCAGGGCTGAATAGTCACTCATTTTCAATGCCTTGCATTTTTAACCAACCAACTAACTCAACCTTATCTAATTTGCTTAAATTAAGCTTAATTTTATGCCTTGCTATCACCCTCGCTAGGTACGCATTATAGACCGCTACACCATGCACCCTTTTAACTTGTTTGGTCGGTAAAATGTGGATGAATGAGGTTGACAGCGTATCCATATGCTTTCACCTTTGGCATTGAATAACCAATAGTATTAAGAAATAAAGGGGGTCGTCATGTCAGGGATTGGCTTGCAGCAAAGCATCTTGATGGGCAAGAACAATAATCTTTCTGCGTCACTTAGAGCGCATAAGAATGCAATTGATGGATGGGAGCATTATTGTAAAACGCTAGAGTTTAAGCTTGATAGAGAGAGAAGATCATATGCTTCCGAGATGCGGGAAACAGAGCACCTTACTAAGATGATTAAGTTTGGGGAATCAGCATTAAAAAGAAAAGATGCAGCATTAAAAAGAAAAGAATATATAATAGAAATAACAGATGATATATTAGAAAAAACAAAGATAGCAAGGCTTAATTACGAGGGTGTATATCATCAGACACTGAGAAGTCAGATTGAGACGCTTGATATGCTTTCAGTGGTGAAGTCCAAGCGGGTTGAGTACCACAAGCATGTTAATACTGTCGCGGCAGATGTGGTTGCATCAAACACCCAAGCCGAGCGTTCACGAGCACAAGTCAAAGTTTTATCAGGTTTCGATAAGTTGTGCAGGGATATGCTACATCATGGGTTTAACCTTGTGCGCATTCAAGCCAAAAATGCCCAAGACCTTAAGGATTCATTCATGTGGGTGGAAGACCCTGAAATGCATAATATTGTCGAGAACAGAAAAAATAAGATTATTAATGAGGTTGGCCCGTCACTTGGATCAATCAGAGAACTAGGAACAGTAGGATCTGGTCCATCAAGGCAGGGTGATGTATTTAACCCGAACTCACCATTTAACTTTGGGAATACAAGGGCAAGGCACAGTGTGGAAACCAAGGCTGTAGATTTACAGCATATCATGTTGTTATCTATTGCTTGGGGTGAGTACATGAGCTTTACACAGTCGGGAGAGCCGATTGGGTATGCTTCACAAGTACATACACTTCAGCAACAAAAGAAAGCAGGGATGGCTGCTTTGCAGGATGCCTTAACATCAGCTCAACCTTGCTTATCAACCGCCCAAGATAAGGCAGTAAAGTTAGCAACATTAGACAGTAAATTAGAGCACCTTCATCAAGCATTTCAAGGCTTATTGCAAGATGCTAAACCCTTTATTCAAGCTCGCTTAAAAGATTTGAAAGCACATGTTAAATTTGAAAGTGAGCAAGATATTCATGCGAAACGTGAGTTTCATGTCCTTCCTGAATCGTTGCCGCCTGTTCATTTG
>JAUZQO010000039.1 GCA_030950925.1 Mariprofundaceae bacterium | reverse complement strand
GCGACGATTCTTGGTGATGGCAAGGTATCCTTGATTATTGATTTGGCAGGTTTATTTGAATTATCAGGCTTGATGAATGATCGAGCCTTTCGTATTGCAGCATAGGGGATAACGATGGAAGCAATCAACACAACACAAACAACAGAAAATCAATACCTGACCTTTATTCTTGATGAAGAAGAATTTGGTGTGGATATTTTATCGGTTCAAGAATTGCGAGGTTGGGAAAATGCGACACCGATGCCGAATACACCCGATTGGATTCAAGGTGTCATCAATTTACGTGGTGTGATTGTACCCATTGTCTGCTTAAGAAAACGTTTTGGCTTGCAGGATCGTGAACCTTGCCCGACCACCGTCATGATTATTGTCAAAGTGACATCGGGTGATAAGGAACGTGTGCTGGGTATTGTCGTGGATGCAGTGTCGGAAGTGTACAATATCAGTGAATCTGATTTGCAGCCAGCCCCCAGTATGGATGGGGCAATTTCCGTTGATTTTGTCAAAGGCTTGGCAACGATTGATGAAAAAATGGTGATTTTATTGGATATTAACAAATTGGTGAATGAAGGTGTGTTGGCAAAGACAGATGATGAAAAAGTAGAAGCGGTGAGCGCATAAAGCTTGGTGGATAGTGATTCAAGTCAATATCATCGCGTCCCAAGCACGTCACCCTCGAATGTTTGTATCGAGGGTCTGTGGTGAAGCAGGAGATTCCAGATACAAGCACTCTGGAATGACGGTTGGGTTGGTTAGGGAACCCTCGTTCCCATCGTCCTCGGTGGGAACGCACAGTGATATGCATTCCCACGCAGGAGCATGGGAACGAGTATAAAGGATTCGAGGATGCGGTGAAGTGGAATAAAGAAGGAATTGAGGACGTATTGTAAACAAGGGAGTAGGTATGCAAAAAAAGTCATGGAAAGATAAGGTGAAAATCAAACATCGTTTGGGTTTGATTGGTTTGATTGCAGTAATCGGGTTGGCTGTATCTACGGTCATGCATATCAACGCAATTTCTTTTTTAGAACAACGCTCACAAGAAAATTCTAGTTTAGCAAAAAGTATGGAAGATTTTGATATGTTTCAGAACCATATTCGAAAACAACATGTTTTTTTGAGTGGCTACTTAAGAAACGGTATTCTACAGGGTTTTTCTCGTTGGCAAAATGAAACACAGGGCAATGCATCAAAGTTATCATCTTTGAGTCAAGCGTTACCCAGTGACAAAGGTATCCAAGCAGGGTATCAAAAAATTGATACTGCCTTACAAAATTACATGAAACAGGTCAATCAAATTTTAACATTGCGCAAAGAGTTGGGTTTGAGTGAGAAGCTAGGCTTACGTGGGCAATTAAGAAAATCCGTGCATCAAGCTGAAGCACAATTGAAAAAACATCAGTTATCAGCATTGACCATCAGTATGTTGATGTTACGTCGTCATGAAAAAGATTTTATGCTACGTGGTAAAGAAAAATACATTAAAAAACATCATAAAGAATTTAAAAATTTTGAAGTTCTATTGAAAGCCTCAAATGTTTTAGAGGCGGTGAAAGGTAAGCTTTCGC
Organism: Mariprofundaceae bacterium; assembly: GCA_030950925.1. GTDB lineage: Bacteria > Pseudomonadota > Zetaproteobacteria > Mariprofundales > Mariprofundaceae. The sequence continues at coordinate 28,410 of JAUZQO010000039.1, read as the reverse complement.
TTTCGATGCGGGATTATGCTCAAGCATTTCACAATTATGCTAAAAAAACGATGATATTAAGGTCATCATTGCAATCTTTGGGTGAGTATTATACAAATAATGTTGAATTGAATTTCTCTCATCTAGATAGGCAACTGGGCGAGTATATTGAACAGAAGAAAGATGAAACATTTTCACGTCAAGCAGAAAGAGACATACAATTTTTTATCATGATGGCATTTATCATTGCATTTATCATGGGTGCAATTGCTTGGATTTCGGGTGTCATGTTAAAGAACATCAAAGTATTAATGATTTTTTCAGAGCGCATTGCCTCGGGTAATTTAGAAGTCGATACTCGCGTGAAAATTCGCAAACATGTGCAAGGTGAGTTGCAAGTATTACTGAAATTGATGGAAAGAATGCGTGTGAATTTGGTTCAAAATCAAACTGCGATACAGAAACAAGCAGATGAAGGCTTACGCATCAAACAAGCATTGGATAGTGTGCATAGCAGTGTGATGATTGCCGATGCTGATTATAAGATTTTTTATATGAATAGTTCGGTACAAAAGATGTTTCATCGCAATGAAAAAGCGTTTAAAACTATTTTACCCAATTTCGATGTGAGTGCCTTAATGGGTAGTAATATTGATACGTTCCATAAAAATCCAACGCACCAGCGACGTTTATTGGATGGGCTAAAATCAACATATATTTCAGATGATTTGGATATTTCAGGTCACTATGTTCGCATTACGGCAACGCCTGTTTTTAATGAGCAAGGTGAACGTATTGCCATCGTGACAGAATGGGAAGATCGCACAGATCACATCAAGATTGAATCTGAAATTGAATCATTTGTGGCAAACGCGGTGCAAGGTGATTTTAAAAATCACATCTCAGTAGAAGGAAAAACAGAGTTTTCTTTAAAGCTGGCTGAGTCCTTGAATGCGATGAATGAAGTAGTGGACGCTGCATTTACTGATACAGCGATAGCTTTAAAAGCCTTAGAAGAAGGTGATTTAACGTATCGTATTTCTCGTGATTATGAAGGCGTGTATGATGATATTAAACAAGCTGCTAACAATACTGCTGATAAACTGGCAAATATTATGGGGAATATTCGCAATACAGCGATGAATGTGGCGGATGGTTCGTCGGAAATTTCCAATGGCAATACCACGCTGTCGGATCGAACCCAAGAGCAAGCGGCAGCCTTGGAAGAAACCAGTGCCAGTTTGGAAGAGTTGACAGGTACGGTGCAACAAAATGCAGACAATGCACGTCAAGCCAATCAATTGGCGATGACCACCAGTGAACAAGCCGAACAAGGGCGTAAGGTGGTGGGTCAAGCCATTGAGGCCGTGGAAGGTATCAGTCAAAGCAGCAAGAAAATTGCTGATATTATTGGTGTGATTGATGAAATTGCTTTTCAAACCAATTTATTGGCACTCAATGCGGCTGTGGAAGCAGCGAGAGCGGGTGAGCAAGGGCGTGGGTTTGCTGTGGTGGCAGGTGAAGTGCGCATATTGGCGCAACGCAGTGCAGGTGCTGCCAAAGAAATCAAGGAACTCATCAATGCCAGTGTGGATAGCGTGGATCAGGGATCAAAACTGGTCAATGAATCGGGGCAAGCCTTGCGCGAAATTGTTCATTCAGTGCAAAAAGTCACCGATATTATTGCTGAAATTGCGGCAGCCAGCCAAGAGCAATCGCAGGGTGTGGATCAAATCAACAAAGCCATCACACAATTGGATAGCGCGGTGCAGCAAAATGCCGCATTGGTAGAAGAAACTGCGGCATCCAGTGCTAATTTGGATCATGAAGCGGGTGAAGTGTTGGCAAGCGTTAGTGAATTTAACTTGGGTGATGGGCAGGCACGAAGTCGAACAAACACAACCCGTCAGACCATAGCATCAGCAGCACCTAGAAAACCATCAAAGTCTTTGCCATCACCATCACAAGCTCAAAATGATGAAGCTTGGAAAGAGTTTTAATCGTCATGTTTTAGCTGGATGACCAAAAGTAGATCATCAACCTCCCAAAGGCTTGTGTTGGGAATATCTTGGTACAAGGAGATGCCCGATAAAAGAACTCGGGCATGACGAGTAGAATAAAAACGCTCGGGCATGACGTTGGGTTAAAAGTATTCAGACATGACGGTTGTTTGAGAATAATGAAAATGGATGAAAAAGTAAGTCATAGGAGTCGGTTATGAGAACAAACTTACCCGTTACACAACATGAGGTTGTGATGGAGGATGATGACATCATCGTTTCCACCACTGATTTGAAAGGGCGTATGTTGACAGTCAACCATACGTTTCTTCAAATCAGCGGTTTTACAGAAGAAGAATTAATTGGTAAAGCTCATAACTTGGTTCGTCACCCCGATATGCCTGCCTCGGCATTTCAAAATCTTTGGGATGTCATTCAAACAGGAGATCCTTGGACAGGGATTGTCAAAAACCGTTGTAAAAATGGTGATTTTTATTGGGTGCAAGCCAATGTGGCACCGATTATTGAAAATGGTCAAACCACAGGTTATTTATCTGTACGCACCAAGCCTTCTGCTGAAGACATCAAAGCGGCGAGTGATTTGTATGAAAAAATCAATGCGGGCAAAGTGCTATTGGGCAAAAAAACAATCTTACAAAAACTCAATGTTTTAAGCTATATGAAAGTATGGCAAGAGATTATTGCTTTGGTGGTGATTACCATGCTTTTGTTTGGTGCCGCATGGTACAAAGTATCGACTGCTTTATATGAGGCGCATGATGGTTTGGAAATGGCGAATAATGATCGCAATACAGCCGTACTTGCTACGCAAATGGACGGTATTTTGCAGTTTGAGCAAAACTTATTGTTGAAAATTTTGTTACAAGATGATGTGCCTGTCCAAGATGATATTGAAGTGATACAAAATGATATTGAAACCTTGCGAGAAAATATAAGTGCATTAAAAGCCGCAGACTTGGGTGAGGATGAACGTGAGGCTGCCAATGGCTTTTCAGATGAAGTGAACCGTTATGTGGGCGAGCTTCTCAACCCTGCGATTGCCTATTTACAACAGGGTGATATGGATCGTTTGCGTACATTGTTGCATGAAAAAGTGATTGATATGGATTATTCGCCATCGACACAGATGCTTCTAGCGCTACAGGTGCAGTTAAAATCGGTCAGTGAAGATGAATTTGAAGTCGCACAGGGACAAATGGAATACGTTAGTTCTGTGAGTCAAATTTTGATTGTGTTGGCCATTATTTTAGCATCCTTATTGGGTTATTATGTCACACGCCGTTTATCCAAACGCTTGGCATATGCATCTGAAATGTTGAATCGGGTATCAGAAGGTGAATATTTTGATTGGGTGCAAGTGGATCAAAATGATGAAGTTGGGGCACTTTTGATGGCGCTGAAATCCATGCAAATTCGCCAAGGTTATCGTATGACAGAAGTGCAAGTGATGGCCAATGAGGCTTTGCGTATCAGGCAGTCTTTGGATGTCGCAAGTAGTCATGTAATGATTGCGGATGTTGATTACCGTATTATTTATATGAATCAATCCATGAAAAGTATGATGGAAAGTAATGCGCGCGCCTTTAAGGAAGTCTTGCCTGATTTTGATGTGGAATCATTGATAGGGTCTACTATTGATATGTTTCATAAAGACCCAGCACATCAACGACGCCTTTTGGATGCTTTGCAAACATCGTTCACTTCTGAGGATTTGAATATCAATGGACGTTGGATTCGTATTACAGCAACACCCGTGTTCAACAGTAAAGGTGAACGGGTGGCTATCACAACAGAGTGGGAAGATAGAACCAGTCAGTTGCAAATTGAAAATGAGGTGAAGTTATTTGTTCAAGCGGGTATTGATGGTGATTTTTCCCGCCGTTTAGAATCCCAAGGCCATGAAGGTTTTATGTTGGTCTTATCGAAATCTTTGAATGAGTTGAATACGATGTTTGAAGGTGTATTTGCCAATTTTGGTCAGGCCTTAGAGGCGATTGAAAAAGGTCAACTGATGCATCGTATTGATGCTGAATATAAGGGCGTGTTTGATCAAATGACACAAGCCACCAATCGTACGGCTGAAAAATTGGCAGAAGTGTTAACCGATGTTCGCAATACTGCGATGAATGTTGCCGATGGTTCAGCCGAAATATCCAATGGTAACAGCACTTTATCTGATCGAACACAGGAACAAGCAGCAGCCTTGGAAGAAACCAGTGCCAGTGTGGAAGAATTGACAGGTACAGTGCAGCAAAATGCAGACAATGCACGTCAAGCCAATCAGTTGGCAGTCACCACCAGTGAACAGGCTGAAAAAGGTCAAATTGTGGTGAAACAAGCCATTGAAGCTGTGGCTGGCATTAGTCAGAGCAGCCGTAAAATTGCTGATATTATTGGTGTGATTGATGAGATTGCTTTTCAAACCAATTTATTGGCACTCAATGCGGCTGTGGAAGCGGCACGAGCGGGTGAACAAGGGCGTGGATTTGCGGTGGTGGCAGGCGAAGTGCGGACTTTAGCAGGGCGCAGTGCAGGCGCAGCAAAGGAAATCAAAGGTTTGATTGGTGCCAGTGTTGAGAGCGTGGATCTTGGTTCAAAACTAGTCAATGATTCGGGTGAAGCACTGTCTGAAATTGTCAATTCAGTGCAAAAAGTAACGGATATTATCGCTGAAATTGCTGCTGCCAGCCAAGAGCAATCACAGGGAGTGGATCAAATCAATAAGGCGATTACACAACTGGATAGCGCGGTGCAGCAAAATGCAGCACTGGTGGAAGAAACAGCCGCATCCAGCGCCAATTTGGATCAAGAATCCAACGATTTACTGGGGATGGTGGATAATTTTGATTTGGGAGAGAGGCAACGCCATACAAGGCAGAGAAACAAACGTAACCCAGTGAAGACTGCGCCAGCACGTTCAGTTGCTCGACCATCGCGTTCTGCCGCAGCGACTCGGCCATCATCCCGTGCGCCAGCGCCTAAATTATCATCACAATCAGTTTCTGATGATGATGTTTGGCAAGAGTTTTAGGTTATTACGGTGCGGCGAATCGCGGTGGTCAACCAAAAAGGCGGGGTGGGTAAAACCACCACCTCTGCCAATATCTCACATGCCTTAGCTCTCGCAGGGCAGCGTGTGTTGATGATTGATATGGATCCACAATCCCATTTGGCATCTTTTTTTGGGCAATATGAACAAGGCAAGGGCTTGGATGCCGTATTGATGGATGGGGATGCTTTGGATGTGCATATCCAAACCATTCGCCCCAAGCTTTCCTTGTTGGCAGCAGGTAAGCATTTGGCAGGTATTGAGCATGAAGCCAGTAGTAAAAAACGGGGTGGAGCATTGCGCCAATTGCTGGCAAAACGTGATGATTGGGATTTTGTGGTCATGGATTCACCGCCATCATCAGGCTTGTTGGTGATTATGGCGATGTATGCAGCGGATGAGATATTGATTCCTGTAACAGGTGATTATATGGGCATGGAAGGTTTATCCCATTTGATGGCAACATTGAAAAATTTTGAAAATAGCTTGAACCACCACCCCAAACGTTGGTTGGCATTGACGCGCTTTCATCCACGTCGAAACATTGCCAAAGAAGCACAGCAAAAATTAAAACATTATTTTCCAAAGCATGTATTGGCAACGCCTATTCGTGAAATAGCGGCATTATCTGCTTGCCCTGGTTTTGGAAAAAGTATTTTTGAATATCAAGCCAGCAGTCAAGGTGCAGAAGATTACCGTGATTTAGCGGCTGATTTGATGGCAGGGAGAATTTTATCATGAGCAATAATCAAAGTGATGAAAACAGTGCAATGGGGCATGATCCTTTGGCGTGGATTGCCAGTGATACAGAAACCGTGGCAGAGATTGAAACTGTGGTGGAAACAGCAGAGCCAGTGGTTCAAGCGGCAGTGAAAAATATGGTGGAAGAAGCGGAGCCAAGCGAAGGAAACATTGAAAATGCCATTGCCTTGGCAGAGCAGGCTGCCACAGGTATATTGATTCGTTTGGAAGGTGATGTGGGCATTGCCAACGTGAATACATTGCATGAGCAGTTGCGAGAAGCCTTGCAACAAACATCAAAAGTTACCATCGAAGCTAAAGATTTGGCACATGTGGATACGGCTGCTGTGCAAGTGTTGTATGCCTTTGTTCGTGATGCGAAGAAGTCCGAAGTGGAAGTACAATGGCAAGGTGTGCCTGAATCCTTTTTGAAGACAGTGGCGGTGCTTGGTTTGTCTGAAAAAATGGCGTGTGCGTGATGCGTGCAAAACATGAATCGCGTGAATTTCCAATCAATGACAAAGAGTTTAAGAAAATTTGTCTGTTGGCAACGGAATATGCGGGTATTCAACTGCTGGATCGTGGTAAAGAAGATATGGTGTATGGACGTTTGGCGCGGCGTTTACGCGCACTCAAATTGGCATCGTTTCATGATTACATTGCTTTATTGAACAGTGAGCAAGGAAAATCTGAATTTGGTCACTTTATTAACGCCTTAACCACCAATCTCACAGCATTTTTCCGTGAAAATCATCACTTTGAACACTTGGCAAGCGTTGTGCTTCCTAAACTTATTCAGCGCAATGCAAATACAAAGCGAATTCGAATTTGGTCGGCAGGTTGCTCCAGTGGTGAAGAACCGTATTCCATTGCCATGACAGTGGCTGAAACAGTACCCAAAGGTTGGGATGTAAAAATTTTAGCCACGGATTTGGATACCAATATGGTCGAACATGGTGAACGTGGTGTTTATGCTGAATCACGCTTATCAGGGATCAGTAAAGCACGCTTACGTCGTTGGATGATGAAAGGGCGGCGTGGTGATGGGCGAGTCAAAGAGGAGTTGCGTCAAATGATACATTTTCGTCAGTTGAACTTGTTGCATGATTGGCCCATGCAAGGGCCGTTGGATGTCATTTTTTGCCGCAATGTGATTATTTATTTTGATAACGAGATAAAAATGCGTCTTGCCCAACGCTATGCGAGCTTGTTACATGAAGATGGCACCCTATTTATCGGTCATTCTGAAACCTTGTTTAAAGTGAGTGATGCATTTTCTTTGATAGGAAAGACGATCTATGCCAAGGCGTAAACAAAGTGCTGGGGGTACTTTACCTGGGTTTGAACACCTTAACCGTTACTATGATAAAGCGCATGCTATGGAGGCGGTGAAGCTTTTACCTGGTGAATATTATGTGTCGACACGTTCGGAAGTGATTGTGACGGTGCTGGGTTCCTGTGTTTCAGCGTGTGTGCGAGATACCGTATTTGGCATTGGTGGTATGAATCATTTTATGTTGCCGTTGCATCATAATGAACGCCCACAATGGGGAAGCAGTGAAGTATCTGCAATGACGCGCTATGGCAATTTTGCCATGGAACATTTGATTCATGATGTGTTATCCAATGGTGGTCTAAAGCAGAACCTTGAAGTGAAGGTTTTTGGTGGTGGTCGTATTATGAATGGTATGACGGATGTGGGTAAAAATAATATTCAATTTGTTCAGCGTTTTTTGAGCGATGAACAATTAAACATTGATGGACACGATTGGGGCGGGGATACACCACGTAAAGTGTATTACTTTCCAAAAACAGGGCGTGTGTTGATGAAGCGTCTCACCCCGTTGCACAACGATACCATTGAACAACGTGAACATGCATATATGAAAAGTATTGATAACCAACCCGTGGCAGGTGAGATTGATCTATTTTAAGATGTTGATGAGACAACGTAGGCATGGAGGTTGGCATGGCTAAGAAAATCCGTGTGTTAATTGTGGATGATGCCGCATTGGTGCGGCAATTGTTAACACAAGTCTTGAATGAAGACCCCGATATTGAGGTGGTGGGTGCTGCTATTGATCCATTGATGGCGAGAGACATGATTAAACGACTCAACCCAGATGTGTTGACCCTAGATGTGGAAATGCCGCGTATGGATGGGGTGACATTTTTGGCAAACTTGATGCGCTTGCGCCCCATGCCTGTGGTGATGGTATCGACACTGACAGAAAAAGGTGCGGATGTGACCTTGCGTGCGCTGGAGCTTGGAGCAATCGATTTTATCAGTAAGCCCAAATTGGGTGGTACGTATAAGCTGATGGATTATGCGCAAGAGATTATTGCCAAGGTGAAAATGGCATCAAGGGTGCATGTGCGGGCTTTAAGTGAGCAAGACGTAGCAAAAATTAAAGCGAAAAAACACGGTAAACCTGTGGTGAATATGTTCAAAACCACGCATAAAATTGTGGCGATGGGTTCATCTACAGGTGGTACCGAAGCGGTGAAATTAGTCTTGAGCCAATTGCCTGCGGACTTCCCTGGAATCGTGATTACCCAACATATCCCTGAAGCCTTTAGCCGTTCGTTTGCAGAACGTGTGAATACTTTTTCAGCCTTAAATGTCTGTCAGGCTGAAGATGGGCAGCAGATTTTACCGGGGCATGCGTATATTGCACCAGGGCATTTGCACCTTGAAGTGGTGAGAAATGGTGCGCGTTATTTATGTCATTTGCATGATGAAGAACGGGTGAACCATCATAAGCCCAGTGTGGATGTGTTGTTTGATTCGGTGGCAAAAAGTGCAGGTCGCAATGCTTTGGGTGTGATTTTAACGGGCATGGGCAATGATGGTGCGAAGGGCTTGAAGCGGATGTTGGATGCGGGTGCAGCAACTATCGGTCAGGATGAAAAGAGTTGTGTGGTTTGGGGTATGCCGAAAGAAGCATACAAAGCAGGTGCATTACAGCATGTACTGGCACTGAAAGATATTGCCAAAAAGATGATAAGTTTGGTGCGAGAATAGGGAGTGCGTATGTCGGATATAGAAAATAGCCAAAGTTCCATTGGGCACTTCCACGCTACGATTGATGCTGCTTTTGATGATGTTGCAAATGGTGTTGAAGAAGAATTAGCGGGGATTCGCAGTCAAATTTCTCAAATTGAATCCTTACTGAAAGATGCGATTGCTTCTTTGTATGAAGGTTTTGAAGGGATTTCAGATGAATCCAAGGTTCAAATGACATTGATGTCACACTTGATGAGTCAGGCGGTGAGTTCACATGATGATACGCCGAATATTTTTCAACGGACTGAGTCTGCAAGTAACCTGCTTAAACGGTTGGTCGATATTTCGATTGATGGGAGCCGTGGGAGTCTAAAACTTTTGAAAAGTATGGAAGGCTTAAACCACCGTATGCGAAAAACTGTCAACTCTGAACAGAGGATGACGTGTTTGGTGCAAGAGATGCAGGATTTGGTGGGGGAAGAAGTGCCAAATTTAGCTGCAATTCAAGCTTTGAGTCAAAAAATGGGGCAACATCAAAACCTTTCTCTTCAAGAAGTCCAGCGTGTCAATCAGAGTATATCGGATAGTTATGTGTTGGTGAAAGAATTGGCATCGCGTGACATGGATGATGTTTACCGAGCCAAACAGGAAGTGGAAGATTTGTTGGCTCATTTTTTTGCCATTACCGATTATTTATCGCGTTGTCGAAATGATATATCAGAATGCAATGGGCGTATGCGTCACCATTTGGGTGTGGCCATCCGTGCTTTACAATTCGAAGATATTACCACCCAGAGTTTAGGGCATACACGCTTGCATTTGGATCGCATGGAAGGCTTTGTATTGAGAATGACCCAAGCTTTATCCAATATTTTCCCTGTGGAGGCCGATGGCGTGGATGGTTATGCCAAGAAAATTAAGGCTATTCATGTGGATATGTTACAATATCGAGAAGAGTTGGCGTTGGATAAGAAAAATCCTGTATCACAACAGAACCTTGATGAAGGTGATGTGGATTTGTTTTGATGAATCAAGATGTGAATGGTGGATCCTGTGATATATGCTTGGCGACACTCAATTTAACCGAACAAATGAGTGCGCATGCTTTGCACCAATGTTTAACGGAGATCATGAGAAACTACTTTCATGCCATTCATGTGAGTTTTTACCATGTTCATCATCTGGTGAAAAAAAATTCACCTGAGGGTGCATGGCATTTGTATGCCGATGAAGCCCAATATCACGATGTGCAGCACTTATTGGCATCAGAATCGTTGAAAAACTGCCTATCTTATCAAAACCTTTCCGAAGAAGTGCAAGGCAACCAAATTCGTTATTATGTGCCAATACCATTGGTGAAAGCAGGTTTGGGTGTGTTGGTTTTTGATATAAGTAAAGCATTGAACGCATACCAGCACGATAAACTTGATAAATTAACCCATCTTTTTCGTAATTGTGATGCACATTTAACAGCTTTTCACCATGATGTTTTGACAGGCCTTGCCAACCGCATGGCATTGAATGAAGCTATGAAACATCAGTTGTTAAAACATCAAAGAAAATATCGGCGGCGGGGTGAAGTTGAGGATTTTGCAGCGATTTGTATGCTGGATATTGATTTTTTCAAGCGTGTGAATGATAATTTTGGGCATTTATATGGGGATGAAGTGTTACTCCTTTTTTCTCGTTTGATGCGTGAATGTTTTCGTGATGAAGATCAATTGTTTCGTTATGGTGGCGAGGAGTTCATCGTGATTCTTCATTGCTTTAATGATGAAGATACCTTCAAGGTATTGAATCGTTTTCGTGAAAAAGTTGAGGCGTATGATTTTCCTCAAGTGGGAAAAGTGACGGTGAGTGTTGGTTTTGCAAGGTTTAGAGCGGCAGTTTTGCCCAGCGAAGTGTTGGAATATGCAGATAAGGCACTTTATTTTGTTAAAGACCATGGTCGCAATCAAGTAGCTTCGTATCAAGCATTGTCAGAGGCAGGTCATCTTGTTCAAAAATCTTCAGATCATCAGGCAGAGATCTTTTAAAACTTAAGCATGCCCAATTTGAGATGAAAGGTGGGACTTATCCACGCCCAAGCTTTGAGCCGATCGCGCCCAACGTAGTTCAGGTGAGGTGTGAAAAAGAATAGTCTCGCTGGCAGCCGCAACCAGCCAATGGTTTTCGAGGATTTCGCTTTCCAATTGCCCTGCATCCCAACCAGCATAACCCAAAATCAACATGAAATATTTAGGACCTTGTTGTTGAGCTATTTTTTCAAGTACATCTTTGGATGTGGTGAGGTGAAGTTCAGGGGTGATTTTCATTGTGGACTCATAAATATGTTGACCATCGTGAAGCACAAAGCCGCGAAAAGGATCGACAGGTCCTCCTTCGTATGAGTGGACTTCATCTTTGGGAAGCTGGTGAATAATCTGATATTCTGGGGTGAGTTGGATATCTTCGAGTACATCTGCAATCGAAATATCTTGAGAACGGTTGATGATTAAGCCCATACTTCCTTCTGCATCATGGTGGCAAAGAAGAATCACGCTATCTTTGAATTGACGCTCTTGAAGGCTGGGTGTGGCGAGTAAGAGCTTTCCTTTTAGTTCATCAAATAGCATAGAGTTCTCCTTGATTCTATTAAGACTATAGTCATTTAAGTATGAAATTAGCCTGTCATTCCCGAAATATTTTATCGGGAATCTATCCAAAGATCCCCGAACACAAGCATTTGGGGGTGTCGACGAGGGTGACGCTTGGATGGTGATCAAAGCTAGTTCCATACTTCAATCATTATAGCCGATGACTTAGAAGCATTGCTATAGTCGTTCAGCAATTGATTGACCGTCATAGATTAATGCAAGCAGCCCGTCATTCCCACGAAGGTGGGAATCCATGATTTACAATAACTCCCTGATACAAGAACCTGAGGATGACGAGGTAATTTCATGCTTGAAACACTATATGTCTAGGAGTATAGACTAATCATACCGTTGCATGCTATGGGCAAGCTTGATGGCTTCAACAAGGCTACTGTAGGTTATATTTCCCTTGCCTGCACGATCCAATGCCGTGCCATGATCCACACTGGTGCGAATAAAGGGTAATCCCAAGGTTACATTGACAGCATCACCAAAGCTTAAAGCTTTGATAGGAATCAAACCCTGATCGTGATAACAGCAAACAATGGTATCGAATTGCTTACGCATTTGTGCTGAAAAAAGAGTGTCCGCAGGCAAAGGATCGGTGATTTGGATGCCTTGTTGGCGTGCTAATTCAACCGCAGGCATTAAAATATCCAACTCTTCGCGACCAAAATGCCCTTGCTCACCTGCATGCGGGTTCAATCCACACATAGCCAACCGTGGTGTTTCAATACCAAAGCGATGTTTTAAATCATGGTGCGTGATTTGAATGCATTGCAGTGTTTTCTCAATGGATAGAGCCGCAGGAACATGTTGCAATGCCATGTGGGTGGTGAGCAGGGCAATGCGTAACTGTTGGGATGCCAACATCATCACGATGTCACAATCATGGCCCAAGTGTGCTAAAAACTCTGTGTGCCCTGGAAATGTGAAACCAGCATTACGTAAGACTGCCTTTTCAATGGGTCCTGTTGTCATGCCTTTGGCATCACCGCGTATGCAAGCCAAGGCAGCCGCTTCAATGCAAGCAATCACACTTTGGGCTGTTTGGGGTGAGGGTTGACCTGCGATAGGCTGAATAGAGGTATTCGTTTGTAAGTCTTTGGATAAGGGATTCCAGCATAATAATATATGACCATTAGAAGGCTCGACATGCAAATTTTGGATGTTCTGGATGTTGGCAGATATGCCAAGTTGTTTAGCGCGTGAAGATAACCATTCAACAGGTGCAACAATGATGGTATGGGCAAAGTATTCAGGGTGTTCGCGCTGTGCTAGCAATACACAGTCAGCACCGATGCCAGCAGGTTCTCCAAGCGTAATGAGTAACGGTTTTTGCTTGCATGGACGGATCATTCAATGGTTTCCTCACGTACAATTTTCCACGTGTTATGTTCTAAAACCATATGCAATATTTTATGACTTTGGTCGCGGAAGTGATTGCCAACATAATTTTGTATAAAATCAATTTGTATATGTTGGTCATCTATTTTTTTGATATGTGTTTGTCGGAGTTGAATATGAATCGATGTTTTGTTGGCAATCACACGGCGTTTGTATGTTTTCCAATCACTGCGTGTGGCAAAGCGTGATTCAGGCATAAAAGCATCGCTGTAATGAGAAAAGTATGCTTCCATATTTTTGGCTTCCCAAGCACGTTTCCAATCCAGTAAGGTCTGTTCAGGTGTTTTTATCGTGACAGCTGACTGGCTTGATGATCTAGGTGGCATGATTGCCTCAGATTTTTCGCGGCTTGATATCAAGGGCTTGAGCTGAATCATTTGATCACAATCATGGGTTTCATGAATACTTGCCTTGGCTTTAAGGTTGGCAAGCCAACGTGGCACTTGATTTTGCATTTCAGCACTGGTCAAGGCCTGTTGAATTTGATCGTGGCGTGCCAACAAACTATTGGGGTCGATATGTCGGCGGGCAATCACATGAATGATATGAAAACCAAATTGGGATTCAACCACACCACTGGTTTCCCCAGCTTGAAGGGCAAAGGCTGATTTTTCAAAGGCTGGCACCATTTGCCCACGCTTAAACCAACCCAAATCTCCACCACGGCTACTGCTTGGTCCTTGAGAGACTTCTTTGGCACGCATGGCAAAGGTTTCATCATTGGCATGTTTTAAATCTTGGGCAAGATGCTGGATGCGATTCATGATTTTAGCACGGGTGGTGACATCTGCATTATTGGGAACTTTCATCAAAATATGACGGGCGTGTACTTCATCATAAGCTTTGCCAAGATTAGGTTTTTGCCAGCGTTCATCTTGTACTTGAAGGATATGAAAACCACGTTGTGAACGAATGATATGGCTGTGTTGTCCGACGGAAAGCTGGAAAACTTCCGCAAAACTGGGCGCAAGCCCACCCGGGAAAAACCATCCCATATCCCCACCCGTGCTACTATCGGGTGCATTGGAATACAGTGATACAAGCTTTTTGAAATCATCATGTTGTTGTAACTTGTTTTCAATGCTTTGAGCAATATGGCGTGCTTTTTCGATGTCATGAACACCATTTTTTCCTTGTTTGGAAGCAGCAATGAAAATTTGTGCGAGTCGAATTTCACGGCGAGGCTTGGGATGCTCTAAGTATTTACGATAGTATTCTTGTATGGATTCTTCACTGATTTTAATGCGGCTGCGTACAGCAATATCCATAAGCTTATTCGTTAACATGCGTTTTTTAAGGGTTTTGACATAGGTTTGGTAGTCAATGCCTTGCGCTTTTAAGACCTCTTTCAATTGTCCCGTTTGTAAATGATTGCGTTCTTCCACTTTTTGAATGGCATTGTTGATTTCATCAGGGCTAACATGAATGCTTAGTTTTTTGGCTTCACGTTGTTGCAACTTCCACATAATCTGACTGTCTAAGGCACGTTGGTAAAGAAGTTTTAAATGGACATCATGTTTACCTTGCTGCTTAAGTTGTTGGTGCATGGTGTTCATATCTTCTTGTATATCATAACAGGTAATCGCTTTGCCATCGACCGTGGCAGCAATGGCATCCAATGTGATAGGGGTGTCGGCCTGACCTATCTGAGGTAATGATAAGATCAATATTGCCAGTAATAACGGTAGGCAATACATCGAGCGAATATTCAGTGGCATGGAATCTCCCATAGTAGCATCAATCAAGAACCACCAATGCTACCCAGCCCTCGAAAACCGATCAAGAAACGCACACCAGTATTGGCTTTATTACTCGTACCTGTATGAAATGTGCGATAAACTTCAGTCTTCAGGCTCCAACAAGCGTGCTGATAATCCAAACCCAATGAGGATGCTTGGGTTCGTTTTAATTTTGCATCATATTGGGCTTGAGCATTGATTTTCCAACGGGAGGTAACGGTGAATAGCGCATCTGAGGTAATGGTTTCAGAAGCAATACTGTAACGTGGGTCAATACGATGCCAGCGAATATTAATATGATGACCTTGACTATGTGAGAGTAATAAGCCCGCTTGGGCAGTTGACCAATAACTTCCCACAGGATCGAATTGCCCTTCGCCTGATAATTGAATACCAGCAAGGGGCATGATGTTCATACCCATGAGTATGTTTGAAAAAGGTCGCAACGGACTGTTTTGTATATTCTTATCGACATATTGACGAAGAAAATCATAAGCAACCCCCACCTTGCTGCTCAAGATGTTCCGAGCCTTACTTTTGGGGGAGGACTTGTGTTCCAGATTGGTTTCCAATAAAAAACTGATGCGATTCATGCGTTCAAAGCGATCCATGCCTGTAAAACGATTGCCTCGCATCAAGTTACCCATGGTGAGTTGTGCAAAACCCGAATCAAAATTGACCAAACCTGTTTGTTGAGGCGCATAGGCAAGGTCATAGCGAATGATGGGGGATAGTGCATGTCGCCATGTATGGGCATCATTGATACGCTCAAAATCCATGCGATTTGTCATACTTAGATCAACGATATTCTGAATTTTTTGGGCTGAGGCAACGCGAAGTTGCTGGTAACGTCGTTGGCGTACACCCGCTTGAATGTGCGTGGAAATAGCATGGTTTTGCCATGATAAAGGAAGCTCTAGCCAAGGGTGCAGCATGATGCGTGTCCCTTGAACGCCAGTGATTCGATAAAAACGTGTGGTTTGTTGATCCAAATGAAGTTTAGTATCACCCATGTTTTGGCTAAAGTGACTTTCAAGACGTGGTAAAATTTGAAGGGTTGTGCGATCGTTGGCAAGCCTAAGGTTTTGTTGCATGGTTCCCGATAATCGAACATCTGCCTGTTGACTTCGCCAAGATATATCCGCATTGCTAAGCGTATAAGCACTGGCAGTGAGTTTTTGATTTTGTGCAAAATCAATAAGGAATTGACGGTCGGATACGTGATTGATGTTGGCATTGAATTGCCATTGTTGCCCCAAAGCTTGCCGTATATCCGCTTGAATTTGCTGACGATACTGATTGGTATGTTTATCTTGAATGCCCGACCATTGCAGCTTTTGATAGCCATATTGCGAGGCATGACGCAGCTCAATATCGCCCATGATACCGCGTAAGCTCATCTGCCTCGGCGTGACAGTCATATCCCAATTGGGGCGCGGTGCCCAGTAATAGGGTAGAGAGAATTCAGTGCCACGTTGCGTGCTGGTACTCCATGCAGGTAAAAGAAGCCCCGAACGGCGGCGCAAAGCTTGTTGCCAATAAGGTGTGTAAAAAACAGGGAGTTTACCGAGGTAAAACCAAGCATCTTGCGCATCAATCACGCCTTCTTGTTGGTGTACTTGGATGTGCTTGGCATCAATATGCCATGCTTCATCATCTTTGGGACACATGCTGATACGAACATCACTTCCTTCTAATTCCTGTAAAGAAAGACGTTCCAGATGTTTGGCTTGAATATGTTCGCCTGTGGATAGGGTGACATCCGCATCTGTTAAGCTACCTGTTTTTTTCTGCGTTTGAATGATGGCGGATTGGGCATAAATATCATGGTTGGCATTGATGATATGGACATGCCCCGTAGCATGAATGGTTTGATCTTTGCGGCTATATACCAATTGGTCTGTTGTGAGTGTTTCACCCTCACGTTGAGCCTCAGCATGACCTGTGGCAGTGATATTGTTCTGTGAATCTTGATGGATATTATCAGCACTTAAATCAATGCCTGCCGCTTGAACCCAAGGTGTCGATAGAAACATACATAACAGTATGCATGAATATTTTATCACTTGATTTTTTTAGCAACACCCAAGTAATTCACAGATAAGTCATGGGATAGTGTAAACGTATCGGACAGCATCGCATAGGACATGCCTCGAATATCCTGAATATTCAAATTGGCAGCATCCAAGGCAACTTTCATTTCCGATGGGCGAATAAATTTACCATAGTCATGGGTTCCCTTAGGCAACCAACCCAAGATATATTCAGCACCAAGAATAGCTTTGATATAAGAAATCGGTGTGCGATTAAGGGTGGCAAAAAAGAAGAAACCATTGGGCTTGACCATCTTGGCACAGGCTTGAACCGTACTGATAACATCGGGAACATGCTCTAAGACTTCAAGGCATGTAACAACATCATACGCTTCAGTATGTTCATTGCCCCATGTTTCAGCATCACTTTCAACGTAGTCCAATGCTATATTTTCTTGTTCAGCATGGGTTCGAGCGACCCCCAAAGCTTTGGGCGAACGATCCAAGCCCGTCACCATAGCACCGCGTCTTGCCATGCTTTCTGCCAAAATACCACCACCACAACCCACATCCAAAATTTTTTTATTTGGCAGTGATGCACGTTCATCAATATAATCAAGACGCAAAGGGTTGATGCGGTGCAAAGGTTTAAAGCGACCTTTTGGATCCCACCATTCACTGGCAATGGCTTCAAATTTGGCAATTTCTTCTGGGTCATAGTGCTTGTTTGTCATATCGCGAAGGGTGCTTTTCAACGTCGATGAAGGCAAGGGCTTCGCGATCATCTCGATCATAATCTTATTTTCATCAGCTTTGATCACGTTAGACTCGCCGAACTTTCGATTCGTAAGGATGTCCAACACCATGCAAACATATTATGTCAGCACGCCTATTTATTATGTGAATGATGAACCGCATCTTGGTCATATGTATACCACCATTGCAGCTGATATTTTGGCGCGATATGAACGTCTTTCAGGCAAAGATGTCTTTTTCCTCACGGGTGTGGATGAACATGGTCAAAAAGTTCAACAAGCTGCGGAAGGGCGTGGGATTGCACCGATTGAATTGGCGAATCAGGTGGTGGAGCGTTATGCTAGTTTGTGGCCTGAGTTAGCGATTTCCAATGATGATTTTATTCGTACCAGTTCTGAGCGTCACCACAAAGCGGTGCATGCGATGTGGAAACGTCTGAAAGATGCTGGCGCGATTTACAAGGATTTTTATGAAGATTGGTATTGTGTGCCTTGCGAAACCTATTGGACAGAAACCCAACTCAAAGATGCGGACTGTTTTGATCATCATACTTGCCCTGATTGCCAACGTGATGTCGAAAAAATTCAAGAAGAGTCTTATTTTTTCCGTTTAAGTGATTATCAAACGCGTTTAATTGACTATATCAAAGCCAACCCTGGTTTTATTGCACCAGAATCCCGCCGCAATGAAGTTTTAAGCTTTGTCGAAGGTGGTTTGCGTGATTTATCGGTATCTCGAACCACATTCTCTTGGGGTATTCCTGTGCCTGATGATGAAAAACATGTGATTTATGTGTGGATTGATGCACTGACCAACTATCTGACCGCCGCAGGATTTCCAGATCAGGACATTCCCAAGCATTGGCCCGCAGATGTGCATTTGATTGGTAAAGATATTTTGCGTTTCCATGCCGTGTACTGGCCTTGCATGTTGATGGCAGCAAGCTTGCCCTTGCCCAAACGTGTGTTTGCCCATGGTTGGTGGACAGTGGAAGGGGAGAAAATGTCCAAATCCAAGGGCAATGCATTGCGTCCTGCGGACTTATTGGAACAGTATGATGCTGATGTCTTGCGTTACTTTCTGTTGCGTGAAATACCTTTTGGGCAAGATGGTGATTTTTCGCATAAGGCATTGAGAATGCGCTATAATTCAGAACTTGCCAATGATGTGGGTAATTTACTGAATCGTAGTTTGGCCATGCTGAAAAAATACAATGGCAGTGTGCTGGGTGAGTCTGGCGAAGAGTTGGAGATGGATCGGGCACTGATTGCCGATGTCGAAGCGATGCAACGTGATGTGGATGAGATGTTACATCGCCAAGCCTTTCATTTGGCACTGGAGCGCATCAATCAGGTGGTAAAACATGGCAACCGCTATGTTGAAGGTAATGCACCGTGGGGCTTGGCAAAATCAGGTGATATAGCGCGTTTAAACACGGTGCTTTATCATTTGGTGGAAACACTACGTTTGGTTGCTATCCAATTATCCCCCTTTATGCCTGAAAAAATGGGCTTGATGTTGCAGCAAATTATGAATGTTGATGTTGATGTCGCTACATTGAGATTGTTGGATGAAGCAGGATGGGGGAAACTTAAAGCAGGACATGCTTGTCAATCACCGTCACCGATTTTCCCTCGTATGGACTTGGATGCATGATTACGCCGCGTAAGCTGGCTCAACGTTGGATGCCTGATGCCAAAAGTATTCGTGAAAACAAATATTTATGTTGTTTTGGTACCTTGTTGTATGACAAAGCATTGTGGCATATCAGTCGCCATACCCTAGCCAAAGCATTTTTGGTTGGCTTGTTTTGTGCTATGTTGCCCATTCCCTTTCAAATGCTTGTGGCAGCATCGGGTGCGATTGCCTTGCATGCTAATTTACCTGTATCTGTCGGGCTGGTCTGGTTAACCAATCCGTTAACCATGCCCCCTGTTTTTTATGCTGCTTATAAATTTGGTGCTTGGCTTCTGGATTCACCCGAACAAGCCTTTCACTTTGAAGCATCCATGGAATGGGCGATGAATAGTATGATGATGATTTGGCAACCTTTTTTATTGGGATGTTTGGTTTTGGGTGTTGTGTTTGGCATCTTAGGTTACTTTTTTGTTCATATTGTATGGCGTTGGATGGTGGTACGGCGTTGGAAATCGAGAGGGTGATGAGATGGTAATCATGAATATTTGAACGACCATATAAGCTTGGAGTACAGTCGCCCGTGTAATATAAAATATAAATAATTATAAATAATATAAAGGAGAAAAACCGATGAAAGTATGGAAATGGGGTGTGTTGATGGGAGGTGTGATGTTATCGACATCCACTTTGGCATGGAGTGAAGGGTGGGAAGAAGAGCATGCTGAACATGCATCCAAGATGTCTCAGTCACAAGTGGGGAACCATGCAATAGGAGCCATGAAAGGCTATAAAAATGAGTGTGCAGCATGTCATATGCTCTATCCTGCAAACTTGTTGCCTGCGCGTTCTTGGCAACGTGTGATGTCGAATTTGGACCACCATTTTGGTGAAAATGCTGAATTGGATCAAAAAGATAGAGCCAGTATTACGAAATATTTAATGGGTCACGCTGCCGATCAAAGTCGTAATTATTTTGGACGTAGAATAAACCAATCGATTCCTAAAGGCAGTGTGCCGCTGCGAATTTCAGAAACAGGATATTTTTTACAGAAGCATCATGAAATACCCAGTCGTTTGGTACGTCAAAATCCTAAAGTGGGTTCGTTTTCCAACTGTATTGCTTGTCATAGCGGGGCAGAACGGGGATCCTTTGATGAAGATAACGTCCTGATTCCTGGAGCTGGTCGTTGGGATGATTAAGAACGCAATGCGTTAGCTTTTTTCGTTGGGTGGTCGGTGTGTTTAAACGGACTGCCCAGCGGCATAGCCCGATGCCCAAGCCCATTGAAAATTAAAGCCGCCCAAATGTCCTGTGACATCCATGACTTCGCCAATGAAATATAAGTTTGGAACATGCTTGACTTGCATTGTTCTTGATGATATTTCAGCAGTATCTATGCCGCCAAGTGTCACTTCGGCGGTTCGGTAACCTTCGGTGGCAGCAGGTTTGAACGGCCAGTGATGCATCGCTTGTTCAATGCTATGTAGCTGGCTACTTGAGAGTTGTTGAATGGGGAGGTCTGGCAAATAGCTATGACACCAATGCAAGACCAATCGTTTGGGAAGAAGTTCAGATAAAACAGTGCGTAAGGCTTGCTTTCCATGTTTATGGCACTGCTCTTTTAACCAAGCTTGAATGTTGATCTTGGGTAAAAGGTTGATGTTGATGATATCACCTTCTTGCCAATAGGATGAAATTTGTAGAATTGCGGGTCCACTCATGCCCCGATGGGTAAACAACAAAGCTTCTTCAAAGGATTGCCCATGACATGATGCAATCACAGGCAGTGAAATACCAGCCAGAGTTTTGAGTTGTTCATGCGCTTCGCCAGTGAGCCGAAAAGGGGCAAGCCCTGCCCGTGTTTCAATGATTTTTAAGCCAAATTGTTGGGCAATCTGATAGCCCAAGCCTGTCGCCCCCATTTTGGGAATGGATAAACCACCTGTTGCAACGACCAATGCTTGCGCCTCAAATGTGCCTAAATTGCTTTGAACCTGAAAGCCATTGTTTTGTGTGATATTTTCGATGTAGCAATTGAGTTGCATGGTTACAGCTGCTTGATGACAGTGTTCCAATAAGAGCTTGACGACCTGTTTGGCTGAATCATCGCAAAAAAGTTGCCCATGCTCGCGTTCATGCCATCGGATACCTCCATCATCGAACATAGCGATGGTATCATAGGGGGTGAAGCGGGCGAGTGCAGACTTGCAAAAATGAGGGTTCTGTGATAAATAATCCGATGCAGTGGTGTAAAGGTTGGTGAAATTACAACGTCCGCCACCTGAAATGCGAATTTTTTCACCTGCTTTCTTGGCATGATCCAAGAGTAAAACTTTACGCCCGCGTTTGCCTGCTTCGGCTGCACACATCAAACCTGCAGCACCAGCACCGATGATAATGACATCAAATTTCATGATGCGTTGACTGCTTGATGTTTTGACCAATCTTCCCAATCAGGCAGGTATTCATGACCGTTTTGGGACAGCTCTTTCCATAACTTTGGATTTTTTGTGCGCAATAAAAAGACACCCGTGCGCAACAAGCGTCCTAAATCGGGAAGTGGTCTTTCAGATTCTGACATGATGCGTATGGACATCAAATATGGGGTGAGGTCATAAGGGTCATAACGAAAAGCTTGTTCAAGTATCATCAGCATTTTTTCATCACGCGAAAATAGAAAACAACGGTAGGCTTTATGAACATCCAACATATCAAATGGTTGGGCAGGCGTATGTTTGACCTTTTTTTTTTGGGTGATTTGATGTGAGACTTTGGATTGGACACAGTGAGCTGAACGGTTTGGATATGAAAGCCTTGATCTTTTTGAACCTCGGATGAGGGTGGCGTTTGGGGAGCTATTGCCTGCTTATTCTTGTCTTGATGGTTCATCCAAGACCCTTTTGATTCCTTCTGTGGTACGTTTTTTTTGTCAATTCTGCTTCGTTTCTCCATATAATGCCCTAACATCCATCCAAATCCCATGAACAACAAAAATACAGGAATGCCAAGTAACCACCAGAGTTGCATGGAAGATGAGGTTTGAATGGTGTTGAATATGGGTGGGTTTGTCGGTTGTGGTGTTTGCTTGGTGGTGATGGCTTGACGGCTTGGCACAACAGCGATGACTGTATTTCCAGATAGTTGCTCATCCATCTGTAGTTCAAAAGCGTGAACATGGGTAGGATATGTCGCCATCGCTATGATCATAAGGCTGTACGCGATTAAGCGTTGTAACATGCGATCATCCTTGACCATGCCACATCGAAACAAGCATAGGGTGTGTAAAAATGGGGCGCAAAGCGGATGCCACCCATGCGATAAGCACAAATGACCCGTTTTTGCATCAATTGTTGATAAAGCATCATATGTTCTTGATGATTCATAGTTTTGAAGCGAAAGGTGACAATGCCTGAACAGCGCT
This sequence comes from Mariprofundaceae bacterium, assembly GCA_030950925.1. GTDB lineage: Bacteria > Pseudomonadota > Zetaproteobacteria > Mariprofundales > Mariprofundaceae. The sequence goes on along the minus strand of JAUZQO010000039.1, from coordinate 5,982 downwards.
GCCATTGAGATGGACTTAAAAGTTCCAACTGTTTGTCTTCTAAGACCATATCAATCAAAGCCGATGTGCGCTCCAAGACCATGCGTTCGATGTTGATCATGCCTATTTCAAGCAACAATGCCAAGGAAGCATGCAAAGCATGGATACCCAGCATATTCGGGCTTCCCGCTTCAAATCGACGGGCAGATCTGGCAGTTTGCCATGATAGTGCATCAAAATCACCCATATTTTCGACCATATGCCAGCCGAATTGATGTAGTTTCAGACGCTCTCGCCATGCAGGTGAAATATAAAAGACTGCCAAACCTTCAGGACCCAAGAGCCACTTGTGTGCATCTGCGATCACAGCATCAGCATGGATGGCTTGCACATCCATATCCAAGGCACCCAGACTTTGAATAGCATCCACACAAAAGAAAATACCGTGTTGCTGGCAGGCTTCACCAAGGCGTTGTAAATCCATGCGTAGCCCCGTGCCATATTGTACGGAGCTTACCGATAACAAACGGGTGTTCGCATCACAATATGCCAGCATTGCGGCCTCGGGATCATCACAGGCAATGTCTGCGATACGGACTTCAACAGCTTGAGATTTTAAGGACTGCCAAACAATACGATTGGAAGGAAACTCTTGATTGGAAATCACAAGGTTGTCCCCAGTATGCCAATCCATGCCGTAAGCAACAACGGATAAACCTTCGGATGTGTTTTTTAACAAGGCAATATCATCAATGCTTTCGGCATGAAGAAGCTCGGTTAACTGTTGACGCAAGCTTTGTTCAACCTTCATCCACTTGGGGTAGTCTGTTGCACCTTGAAACATATTTTCATCAGCAAAGGTATGCACAGCTTCGGCTGTACGGCGTGACCAAACGCCCACGGCAGCATGGTTGAGGTATACAAGACCGCTTTGTAAAGGAAATTCATAGTCCAAGTGTTCTGTCATGGTTTTTCCTGATAATAATAGTCGTACATGCGAAGCAAGGATTCCGTTATTTTCCATGCTTCATTGTAAGAAAGACCACTCTCTTCGGGGAAAATGATTTTAACATATAAATTTCTGGCATGCTTTTCTTGGATGTTTGCTAAGCGTTTGTGCATGGTCATAGCAGAGACACTTGTAAAATGAATATCATTGGGTGTTTTCATATCAATACTCAAGTGACCCTTGGTTTTCTGATAACGAACCTGCACCACATAACGTCCTTTGGATGAGCGAGCAGGGCGAATGAGGCGTTGATATTTCTTTTCAAGTCCTGTGTATGCTTGTTCAAGGTTATTCAATCTTTGAACACTGTTTTGATGGGTGGTTTGCAAATGTAATAAATCATGTTGATTGACTTGATATTGATGCTGTAAGGCAAGGTAAGTGGTATTGGCTTGCATCAGTGCATCATCTAAGTTTTGAACTTGCGTTTGGAATGCTAGGTTGTTTTGCATGGATTGAATTTGCTTTTGTTGTAATTGAGCATAGTTATCACGGATTGAGGCATAGCTTGATTGACTGGCAGCCAGTTGTGATAAGGTATGTTCATGTTCATCACTTAAATCCATCAGCTTTAAACGCATCATGTCGGTCTCTTTTTCCAAGGCTTGCAAACGTTGGTTTAAGGTAGAGTTTTGATGGGATGTGGATTGGGCTTGTAAGCTGGCTTGTTTTTCTGCCTTCAGGGACGATTGTAATTGATGTACCAATTCCATGTTTCGTGTTAATAAAATCACCATTGCCAATAGAAAAATCATCACAATCACCATCATGATGTCGGTGAACGAAGGCCAGAAGCTTTCTTCGCCCTGATCCTGTTGGTTTAGGCGTAAATCGACAAAGCCATGCGAACTCATGCTTGAGGTAACCGAAAGCCCTGACGCAATATATCTTGAATTTGAGTCATATTGTCAAAACTTTGCTCATGCTGCTTGGTTTGAGTTTGAGAAAGTTCGTTGATTTTTTGTAAAAGTTCAGGAATGGCTTGTTCATTTTGTTGCATTTCTTGCACCAGCAATGCCATTGCACGCAACAAGCTGGCGAGTTGACGGTCAATGCTGTTGGGAGTGATTTGTAAGCTGGGAATCAAACGGGTGGTGGTAAGATGTTCCACAGCGCTTAGAAAATTGGTTTGTACATGCTGTAAGGCACCATTGAAATAAGCAAATGATAAATAGCATAAAATGGCTGTCATGGTGGTGGAAAGAGCCGTGGACATGCCATGGATGACCATGCCCATGCCAGAAGAAGAAACACTGCTTTCAAGCAAGCTGGATGCACCAAATAAAGCAATGGATAGGGATACAATGGTACCAAACACCCCACATAGGATCAGCGTGTTTTGTACAAAACGAAGCAAACCTGTGTGTGTGCTTTCAGAAGCTATGAGGGTGGAAGCAAGTGCTGAGTGGTTGATTTCAACTTGCGAAGTTGCCATGCCTTGTAGGGTTTCAAAGCGTTGGGCGATAATACTATTGGGCGCGACATGATTGAGTAAATTATCATCGGCATCATGAATGTTTTTGGCAAATTGTTTTAAGGCCTTTTCTTCGCCTTGGTAGCGTAAAAGAACGCTGATAAAGCGAACCATGCCCAAACCAAAAAGAACAAGAATTAAACCATTGAGAAAGAGTCCCGTGTTGGTTTGACTGTTGGATAGATACATTTTTTCCAAGTCGGCGTTGAAGAAGAAAAACAACAGTGTGCTGATAATAAGGAAAATGAACCATTGAATCATAATGGATCGGCTAAAGTGGGGGCGAAAGCCTTGAATATGCATAGGGGGTACTCCGTCGTTTTAAAGTTGTGGGGTGTTGGTGGGTATGTTTAGAAGGTTGCTGGGCTGAGGCTGGTTGGATCCTAGGATTTTAGGGCGACTTTCTTTGACCAAATCATCCACCCATTGGTCAAGCTCCTGCTGACGTAAGATTTGAACAATATCATCACGGACATCTTGCAAGCTTGACTGTGATGCGGGGTGATGATCCAGTAATTCAATGATATGCCAACCAAATTTAGTATGAACTGGACGGCTTATATCACCTGTTTTTTTTAATGCAAACGCTGCTTTTTCAAAGGCAGAGAGCATGCTTCCACGTGGAAACCAATTGAGATCCCCACCTCGAGATTTATTGCTGTCATCGAATGAATAATGTATGGCTAAATTTTCAAAACTATCTTTTTTATGGATAAGTTGATGATAAACCCATCCTGCTTGTTTTTTATTGTGCAGTAAAATATGTCGAGCATGGACTTGTTCAGGGATGCTGAAATCAGAAAGATGATGTTGGTAATAGTGTTGGATGGTAGTTTCTTGAGGGGGTGGGAGCTGTTTAATTTTCCAGTTTTTCAAGGCTTCAATCATGATAGAATCTCTGTCACGTTCGATACGGCGATGAATGCTAGGATTATTGTCGAGTCCCACATCCTTTGCACGCTGGCTTAAAACAGCACGCCGAATCAAAGTTGTAAGAATATATTGTTGATAGGTGGCGCGTTGTATGTGTTCTTGGACTTGTTCAGGTAAAGCGCGCAACTCTGCATCCACATCTTCTTGCGTGATGATGTGTGTACCCACTTTGGCAAGTACCATGCTATGGGTTTGGGATGTCAGGATGTTTTCAGGTTCGGGAGCTTGGCAAGCATTGAGGGTAAATATAAGAAGGGTATAGAAGATAAACTGGGTGGTTTTCTGAAACATGCGAGCTAGCTTAGCGAGCATCCTATTTTGTACAAATAAGAAGGGGGAACTGATGTCACCCGTTGTGATGACGCTTGTTGTTTTATGCTTGTATCTATTGTTTTATCGCTTTTATGCCAAAGGTATTTTAGCAAAAAAAGTCTTTGAATTGGATGCGAATGCGGCAACACCTGCGCATACCATGCGCGATGGCGTGGACTATGTACCCTCCAATAAATATATTTTATTTGGTCATCATTATGCTTCAATAGCTGGTTTAGCACCCATGCTTGGCCCTGCGATTGCGGTGATTTGGGGTTGGGTTCCTGCTTTATGTTGGGTGGTGTTTGGTACATTATTGATTGGTGCAGTCCATGATTTTACGGCGTTAATTTTATCCTCGCGTTTTGAAGGGAAAAGTATCGGTACGATTGCACGCGATGTCATTTCTCCGCGTACACGCTTGCTTTTTTTGTTGGTGATTTTCTTTCTTGTCGCCTTGGCGATGGGTGTTTTTGTATTGGTTATTTCGGGTATATTTGCTGCACCCGATGCCGCCAATATTCCGCTCACTGCCCATCCTGAAGCGGTTTTTCCAACCTATAGTTTGATGTTGATTGCCATGGTGATTGGTTTTTTGGTGTATAAAAAGAACTTACCTGTTTGGCCGTTGATTGCGATTGGCTTTGTTGCCATGCTATTAACCACGACATGGGGCTTGAACCATCCCATTGTGGGCGTTTCAGCCCATACTTGGACATGGTCACTGCTTATCTATGCTTTTATTGCCAGCGTGATGCCTGTCTGGCTGTTGTTGCAACCACGTGATTTTCTGAATTCACTGCTGCTTTATTTGGCATTGTTTGCCATGTTGGCTGGCTTTTTCATGCTTGACCCTGATTGGGTTGCACCTGCCTTCAATCCGCATCCAGAAGGCGCACCACCCATGCTGCCATTCTTGTTTATTGTGATTGCTTGTGGTGCTGTTTCAGGGTTTCATGGTTTGGTCGCATCAGGAACAACATCCAAACAACTCGATAAAGAAACAGATGCTCCCTTGATTGGTTATGGCGGCATGATTGGTGAATCATTGCTCGCCTTGTTGGCTGTTTTGGCCACCACAGCGGGGGCATTTTCTACGCGATCTGATTGGGAAAAATTTTATGGATCTTGGGATCAAGCGGTGGGATTGCATCAAAAATTAGGTGTGTTTATTCAGGGTAATGCCAATTTTATTCATCAACTGGGCGTACCTCTCGATTATGCTGCTGCCTTTATCAGTGTCGTGGTGGTTGGTTTTGCCATGACATCCGTGGATACAGGTGCACGTTTGCTACGCTTTAATATTCAAGAAATTGGTCATACGATAGGCGTGAAAACATTGGACAATCGCTATGTTGCGACGACATTGGCAGTAGCAACGATGGGATTTTTCGCATTTTTTGAAGTCAATGGAAAGCCTGCGGGATTATTTTTATGGACGCTGTTTGGTACAACCAACCAAATTATGGCTGCCATGACCTTATTAACGGTGACTATTTATTTGTATCGAAAGAAAAAACCTATTCTGTACACATTATTACCGATGTTATTGGTATTGGGTGCTACAATTTCGGGCATGGTGATGGGTGTGATGAAGGCGGTTGGAAAAGAACAGTGGGCTGTTGCCGGTGTGGGGTCTGTGATTTTTTTATTGGCTATGTGGGTGTTGCTAGAAGGGCTTTTGGTGATCAAGAAGGTGCATAAAGAAAGAATGTAACACTCTCAACGTTTATGTGTAATAAGGGAGGTGAAATGATTCGGTATTTATTTTTGATACTTAGTGTGTTCCTTGTTTCATGCGGTGATGTGAAAACTTTATCCCCAGTCATTACTTTACTGGGTAGCAACCCTTATACGGTGGCAGTGGGTTCAACATATATGGATGCGGGTTCATTGGTGCAAGATAATGTTGATATTGGTTTGCAAGCTACAGTAACGGGTACTGTGGATACAGCTGTGGTGGGTACTTATGTGTTAACCTATCATGTGACTGATACGGATGGAAATAAGGCAACACCTGTGAGTCGAACGATTTATGTCACCGATCAAACAGCGCCCAGTATCACCTTATTGGGTCGTAATCCTTATACGGTAGCCTTCGGCTCAACATATATCGATGCTGGTGTATCCGTCGTTGATAATGTGGATGTAGGTTTGCAAGCCACGCTAACAGGCACGGTGAATACAGCGGTGGTAGGCATAAATACATTAAGCTATCAAGTCAGTGATAAGGCAGGCAATGTGGCAACACCTGTCAGTCGAACGGTGCATGTCA
>JAUZQO010000038.1 GCA_030950925.1 Mariprofundaceae bacterium | reverse complement strand
CCCTGATTTGGCAGCCATTCAACGTCAGTTCGCCCATCTTTTACGCACCGTACCCAAAACAGGTTGTATCATTCGCAACGCCGATGAGTGGAACTTTGATGATGTCTTGGCGCAAGGCTGTTGGACACCCATCACCGAGTTCGCCCGCTATCCCCATGCACACGCTGAATGGCAGTGGCAAGCACTCAAAGATGATGGTTCACATTTTCGCATCTATCACCACAAGAAACCCATCTTAGAAACAACATGGCAAAGCATCGGCATCCACCAAATCAGCAATGCCTGTGCTGTGGTGGCTGCTGCGCATTATTTGGGTGTACAACTCCCTGTTATGCAACAAGCATTGGCTTCCTTTGCGGGTGTGCGACGACGCATGAGTTTGATTGGAACAGCACATGGCGTGCGTATTTTTGATGATTTTGCCCACCACCCTACCGCCATTGCAGGCATGGTCTCTGCCGCCAAGGCCGCCATGCATCGTAAAGGAAAACTTTGGGTGATTGTCGAACCACGCTCCAACACCATGCGTACAAATATTCACCAACAACGTCTGCCACAATGTTTTGATGCTGCGGATGTGGTGATATTTATACCACCTTCGCACCGTAATCTTGCCGATGATGAGGTGTTGGATATAGATGCTGTCTGCTTGGGCATCGGTAAAAAAGCACAGGTCATCCAAGATACCCAAAGCATCATTGCATACATTGCCATACACGCTCAAGATGGCGATGACATCTTGATTTTATCCAATGGTGGTTTTGAGGATATTCATCAACGCTTGTTAACAACACTCAAGGAGAAAGCATCATGAACACACTCAATCAACAATATGGCATTGCCAACACGTTGTCATTTACCTTGGGCCAAGGCGATATGCCTGTTGCCAAGATTAGCAATGACTTGGGAAGTGCGTCCATTGCTTTGCAAGGCGCACATGTCTTGAGTTTTCAACCCAAGGGCGAGGATGATTTAATTTGGATGTCTGACGATGTAAGCTTTGCACCCCAAAAATCATTGCGTGGTGGCGTGCCTATTTGTTGGCCTTGGTTTGGGCCACATGCCACAGAGAAAACATTACCCGCACATGGCTATGCCCGCACTGTGAACTGGAAGCCTATCGCATCCAAAGCTTTGGATGATGGTTCCACATACCTTTGCTTTGAACTCGACCACACAGGTGTTGCTGAGAATTTACAGGTGCATCCGCTACAAGTAACATTACATATCACCGTCGGTTCGCGTTTACAGCTTCGTTTGGAGACCAAAAACTGTGGTGGTTCGGCGTATCAACTCAGCGAAGCCATGCATACTTATTTTAAGGTGGGTGATGTTCGTCAAGTTCGTGTGGAAGGTCTAGATGGTCGCGAATATTTGGATAAAACCGATCATTTTGCACGCAAGCAACAACAAGGTGATGTTTGTATTGAACAAGAAATCGACCGTGTTTACCTCAATACAAGCGGACAACTTCGTATTTGTGATGCTGCACTCCATCGCACTCTTGTCATTGATAGTGAACAAAGCCATGCCACCATTGTTTGGAATCCTTGGATTGAAACGGCCAACAAAATGGGTGACTTGGGTAAAGATGGTTATTTACAAATGCTATGCGTGGAAACCGCCAATGCTGCGGAGAACACCATCTCACTTGCGGCAGGTGAACGTCATCAGATGAGTTGTACATATAGCGTGGAAAAACATGCGAAATAAGCTTTAAAAATTAATTAGTAACGTGATCGAAGGTTGGCGACTTGTTTCAAGCGCCAACCTTTGCTGGAGGTCGAAGCTTCCACTTTGTTTTCAATATTATCTGGAAGCTTGGATAAAAAATCAAAACCTGTCCGTTTTTCAATCTCATCAATACTACTGACATATCGGTTCAACGATTCATTACCTTTTACTTTTTGGGGTATGATAAAACTTAATGTTTTGGGTGCATCCCCTTTCTTTTTTGATGGAACAATATAAATTTTGTAAAAGGCATCAGGAATTTCTACACCCGAACGAAGTTTGGTAATATTTTTATCAAAAATAGGACCTGTGATGACCCACATATCCTTAAACCAAGTGGCAAACTTGTTGGCTTCCACATCTTCAAGACGTTGCCATATTTTTTGGTTTAAATGTGGACGCTGTGGTGTAATATTGGTCATTAAAAACGTATCCAATTGCCCTGAGCGACCATAAATATTAGAAATCGCATAGTTGGGTGCCATGTGTCCACGGTCATAACCGCTTTTCAAATAATCGTCATGACTCACTCGGCGAAGGCTACGCCAATCACTTTGAAAACGAGATGGTCGTTTCAGTGTTTTCTTTTTACCAATCGGCCGCAGGTGATAGGTCACCCACAATGGATTACCTCGCCATTCAGAATAACCCACCATAAAACCTTCATTGCGAAACACACGTGTCCATGTATTCAGAGAGAATGATTCTGCCTTCGGTACACCTTGATAACTATATCCATCACGCTGCGAGTAGTCATAAATAATATATGATATACCACCCAAAATCATGACAAACCAAGCATACTTATGAGCAAGTAAGGGTTTTAATAAGGGCAGCAAGATACGAAACAACTGTTGTCCATTCATAAAAATAAACGCTAACGCTGCAATCGATAATAAGCTGACTGCTCTTGATGCCAAAAATAGCGATACTCCTTAGCCGACACTTCACCATCATGGTTGCGATCCATGCGTGCAAAACGACCGCGCGCCCGTTGCTTGACCATCCTCATGTATTCATTCAGTGAAACACCCGTGGATACATCCACATCCAAGCCCATAAAAGTGTCCACAATTTTATCAGTAGGGCTTTTAGGTGCAGCTTGAGCCCATAGAGGGGTACATACCAACAACAAAACAATAAGCTTGCGCATGAAAACTCCTTATTTACAAAAATTGCGAGCATAACAAACTTTAAATAACAGGCGAGGGCAAGGTGAAAACATATTTGGATCTCATGCAATATGTGCATGAACACGGTACACAAAAAGGTGATCGTACTGGCACAGGCACACGTTCAGTCTTTGGATATCAAATGCGATTTGACCTACAACAAGGCTTTCCTTTGCTCACCACTAAAAAAATTCACTTAAAATCCATCATTCATGAACTTTTATGGTTTCTAAAAGGGGATACCAATACTGCCTACCTACAAGAGAACGGCGTGAAGATTTGGAATGAATGGGCGCGTGAAGATGGTGATTTGGGTCCTGTTTATGGTTACCAATGGCGTAACTGGCCCACGCCTGATGGGCAGCATCTTGATCAAATTGCCATACTCATTGAACACATAAAAAACAAACCCAATTCACGTCGCTTGATCGTCTCTGCATGGAATGTTGCCGACTTGCCCGATGAATCTATGTCACCCCAAGCCAATGTGGCACTTGGGAAAATGGCACTGGCACCTTGCCATGCTTTTTTTCAATTTTATGTTGCGGATGGCAAGCTATCTTGCCAACTTTATCAACGTTCTGCTGATATTTTTCTCGGTGTACCCTTTAATATCGCTTCATACGCGCTACTCACGATAATGGTTGCACAGGTTTGTGAACTGGAGGTGGGTGAGTTTATTCATACCTTGGGCGATGCTCACTTATATAGCAACCACCATGAGCAAGTTGAAACCCAATTGTCGCGCGATCCCTTGAGCCTACCCAGCATGCATTTGAACCCCAACATCAAAAGCATCTTTGATTTCACCTACAATGATTTCAAACTAAAAAATTATACCGCGCATGCAGGCATTCGTGCGCCCATTGCAGTTTAAACGGGGATGATATGGATATTTCACTGATTTGGGGGATGGATAGGCAGCGTTTGATTGGTTGTAACAACAGCTTGCCATGGCATTTGCCTGCCGATATGCAGTGGTTTCGCCAACATACTCTAGGAAAACCCATTCTGATGGGGCGTAAAACCTATGAATCGATTGGCAAACCCTTGCCCAAACGTTTAAATTTAATTCTTACACGCCAACAGAATTTGGATATTGCAGGCTGTACAGTGGTGCATAGCCTTGAAGATGCCACACGGGCTACGGGTGATGCTGCTGAAATCATGGTTATGGGTGGTGCTGAAATTTATCAGATATGCTTACCCCATGCCAATCGTTTATATATCACCCATATTGATGGTGAATTTAATGGCGACACATGGTTTCCTGATATAGATTTATCGACATGGCAGTTGGTTTATCAAGAAAAACACCAGCCCGATGAGAAAAACACATATCCCTATTGTTTTGAAATATGGGAAAGGTGAAGAAGATGGCATGGCTGTTAAGCTTAGCCCAACTTTCTAATTTGGAGTATTTATGACCCACATTCGCATTGCAACCCGTCGTTCACCCCTTGCTTTATGGCAAGCTGAATATGTTTCAGCGACATTAAAAAAACTGGATGCTTCGGTGACCACTGAATTGGTCAAAATTGTCACCAAAGGTGATAAAATTCTGGACGTACCGCTGGCTCAAGTGGGTGGTAAAGGTTTGTTCACCAAAGAAATTGATGAAGCGTTGCTGGATGGACGTGCTGATATTGCCGTTCATTCCATGAAAGATGTACCGACCCAATTGCCCGAAGGCACCAGTATTCGAGCCAATCCTAAGCGTGAAGACCCTCGTGATGCCATTGCCACAATCACAGGTGGAAACATGGATTCTTTACCCAAAAACGCCCGCATTGGTACATCAAGTTTACGCCGTATCGCACAACTTAAATCCAAATATCCAAACTTTGAATTTATCTCTATTCGTGGCAATATCCAAACTCGTTTATCCAAACTCGGTGAAGAAGTGGATGCTGTCATTTTGGCCGCTGCGGGGGTCTGTCGCATGGGCATGGCGAATAAAATGCATCAATTCATGGATACGACATTGATGTTGCCTGCTGTTGCACAAGGCACACTGGGCATTCAAACCCGTGATGCTGATACGCTTATCAATGCCTTGGTGGATCAAATGAACGACCCTGAAACAGTGATTCGCACACGTGCCGAACGCGCATTTTTAGCCCGTTTGGAAGGTGGCTGCCAAGTGCCGATTGCAGCCTTTGCCACCCTTGATGGCGAACAGTTACTATTGAAAGGTTTGGTGGGCGATGTGAATGGCGATGTTGTCATTGCCCGCGAAATCGAAGGCTTGGCAGTAGATGCTGAACCGATGGGCATCGCTTTGGCAGATGAAATTTTGGATGCAGGTGCACGCCCTATTCTTGAGGCTTTGTATGCTAAGGAAGCTCGCAAAGCATAAATAAGCACCCAAAGTTCAAGGTTTACCTTCAAGCGTTGCACAACTATACTACGCAGCTTATCTTTTATCTTTTATCTTTCCTTCTCATTTTCCAGTTTAAATAGGTTTTCTTATTATGTTACAAAACTTCTTCGGTCTTTTTTCGCGCGATATTGCTATTGATTTGGGTACAGCCAACACGCTTATTTATGTGCGTGGTGAGGGCATTGTTCTGAACGAGCCTTCAGTGGTTGCAGTTTACGAAGGCAACGGTCGCAATAATCGCAAGGTGCTAGCAGTGGGGATGGAAGCCAAACGTATGCTCGGACGGACGCCTGATTCCATTTCAGCCATTCGACCACTCAAAGATGGCGTGATTGCAGACTTCGTGATTACCGAAGAAATGCTCAAACAATTTATCCGCAAGGTTCACAAACGCTCTTGGGGCTTAGCCCCACGCATTGTCATTTGTGTGCCTTATGGTTCAACGCCTGTGGAACGGCGAGCGATTCGTGAATCGGCGCTATCCGCTGGTGCGCGTGAAGTGTTGTTAATTGAAGAACCCATGGCGGCTTGTATTGGCGCGGATTTACCTGTCACGGAAGCTTCGGGTTCGATGGTAGTGGATATTGGTGGTGGTACTGCTGAAATTGCGGTCATCAGTTACGGCGGCATTGTTGATTCACGCTCTGTACGTGTCGGTGGGGATAAGATGGATGATGCCATCATCAACCACTTGCGTCGTAAATACAGTTTATTGGTTGGCGCACCCACGGCAGAACGCATTAAAATGAACTTGGGCAGTGCTTACCCACAAAAAGAACGCCGTGATATGGAAGTCAAAGGTCGCGATTTAATCAATGGTGTACCCAAAACCTTACTTTTGGATGATTCCGAAATTTTGGAAGCATTGACCGATTCCGTGAATGCTATTGTTGAAGGGGTTAAAGTATGTTTGGAAAAAACCCCGCCTGAATTGGCTGCGGATATTGTGGACAAAGGCATTGTCTTAACGGGTGGTGGTGCTTTATTGGTTGGTTTGGATCAATTGTTACGTGAAGAAACGGGTTTACCCGTCTCTGTTGCTGAAAATCCACTGAACTGTGTGGTTTTGGGTGCAGGACGTGTTTTGGAAGAATTGGATCGTATGCGGGGCGTTCTTTTCGAGGAGTAAACCGTGTTGAAGCAGCGCCATACATGGCGATACACGCTGCTTTTTGCCGCAACGCTACTGTTCTTTTATAGCGTAGAAAAATTCCCTGTGGGACAATATATATCATTGGGATTGGGAAACGTGCTTTATGGGGTACAAGCGCCCGTCCGCTGGGTGGATGATGCCTCACTATGGCTGAAGCAACGGCAAATTTTACAAGCGGAGCTACTTCTCGCCCGTAAAAACATTGCCCAACGCAGTGTCCTTCTCCAACAAAATAAAAGTTTAAAAGAAGAAAATACACAGCTCCGATCCTTGCTCAAAATGACCGACATCCAAGGCTATCAATGGCGAGCGTCACGTGTATTGGGGCGTACGCCCGAACAAAAAAGTCAGCACCTTATTTTAGAGACAGTCGGCGCTAAGGTCGATGATGTTGTCATTGCCAGTACAGGTCTGGTTGGACTGGTGGCTCAACATCAGCAACACATGGCCGTTGTGCGCACCATTCTTGATGGCTCCATTTCTGTGCCTGTCACCTTACCCAACACCTCATTGGCAGCTTTGGTTCGTGGTCAGGGTGAGCATTTAAGTGTGGATTTCATTCCACTTTCTCAAGCCCCTAAGGTGGGTGATATTTTACAAACCAGCGGTGCAGGTGGCTTGTTTCCACCTGGTATTTCAGTCGCCTATGTCACCCATATTGAGCCCGTTTCAGGGCGTATTTTCGCCAAGGTTGAAGCTATTCCTACAGCTCATTGGCAACGCGAAGCTTGGCTTGCCATCGCTTCACGTCAGCACCCCCTCCCCAGTCCTACACCATGATGCCGTGGATACTTCTGTTATCGGTGTTTGGACTTGTACTGAACTTGGCTTTTGCAGAAAGTCTGATTCAACCCGATTGGTCATTGAGTTTACTATTGGGTGCCTTGCTTGCCCACCGTGGCTATTGGCCTTGGGTGTTTGCAGGCACAGCACTACATGACTTGGTCTTGCACTGGTCACCTTTTATCATCTTACCTTGGGTGATGATCACCCCGCTGGTGATGATTTGGAGCGATGCACAAGTCGGTGCCAGTTTGGTGCAACGCTTTATTATTTTGGGCTTCCTCACCTTCATGCTATGGATTTGGGACTGGCTACCCGAAGCTGCACTCTTAACATTCTTACTGGCCACCGTTATTTGGCACTTCGTAGCACAAAAACATGCTGAACCAGCTTAATGTACGAGCGCGTTTTGAAACGCGCATCACACTGTTGCAACTATCCCTATTGCTGCTCATGCTTATTTTATTATCCCGCATGGTCTATTTACAATGGATGCAACACGATGGTTTGATGCTGCAAGCGGAACAAAACCGCCTCAATATTGTCCCTATTTTACCCACACGTGGTAGTATCCAAGACCGTTTTGGTGAAGGTCTGGCCGTGAATCATGTCTCTTATCAAATATCCATGATGCCAGAACGTGTGGATGATATGAAGAAAACCATGGCACAACTCATTGGTTTTATGCATTGGTCACCCCGACAAATTCGCCGCATTCAAAAACGCATCAAAAAATCACGCAAGGATCGGCCTGTTTTACTGGCAGATAAATTGACATGGCAACAAGTCGCTCCACTTTCAGCACGTTTACACCATCTATCGGGCATTGATGTGAAAGCTGGCACCCATCGTTATTATCCTTACAAAGAGCTTACATCGCATTTAATTGGCTATTTATCCTTGGCTCGCCCTGAAGATGTTCGTCGTGGTTTTTTACGCAGTGAACATGTGGGGCGCAGTGGTTTGGAACGTATTTTTGAGCAACGCCTGCATGGTGTATTGGGCAACCAGCAAGAAGAAGTTGATGCATTTAACCGTCGGGTTGCAGTCTTGAATCAATCACCACCTCGTATGGGTGAAAACATCCACTTAAGCCTCAATATTCGCCTACAACAAGCCGCGGCCAAAGCCATGAAAGGGCGTACAGGTGCTGTTGTCGTCATGGATGTTCATACAGGCGAAGTCCTCACTTTGTTGAGTACCCCCGGCATTGATACCAACCATTTCACCTTGGGTTTGGAGAAAGAAGAATGGTCTTCATGGCTTAACAATCCACAACGCCCTTTACTGAACCGTACGGTACAAGCTGCCTATCCACCTGGATCGACATGGAAAATGGTGACGGCTTTTGCTGGCCTTCGCCACCACAGTCAATTGGCACGGGGTCACACGCGCTGCCATGGTTATGTTCAATTGGCTGACCGAAAACTGCGCTGCTGGAAACGCACAGGGCATGGCAAGGTGAATATACATGATGCATTACAACATTCTTGTGACGTTTATTTTTATGAGCTTGCTGATCAATTGGGTATGCCTGCTTTGCGTCAAGAAGCACTGGCTTGGGGGTTTGGCAAAAAAACAGGTGTGTTATTGCCACGAGAATCACGTGGTCACCTTGCTTCTCCCTTGCAGCAATTAAGCCATGGACGCAAACGAACATGGGTTCGAGGTGAAACAATGATTACAGGTATTGGACAAGGGCAAACGACTGTCACCCCGATTCAAATGGCACGTTTTGCCGCTGCCATTGCCAATGGCGGTGATATTTTAAAGCCCCATTTGGAACTCGGAAAAGCCCCTGAAATCATACGTCATGTCGAGGTCAAACCTGATGATCTTAAGCGTGTACGTGAAGCCATGTATGCGGTTGCCAATAAACCGGGTGGTACTGCTTATTATCGTTTACGCCATGCTGCTTGGAAAATTGCAGGCAAAACAGGTACAGCCCAAGTCGTTGCCATGTCTCAAAATGATGCCCATAAAAGTAAAGTACCAACCGAAGATGCACATAAAGATCATGCTTGGTTTATGGGTTATGCACCCTATGATCATCCCAAAATTGCATTTGCCATTGTCATTGAACATGGCGGGCATGGGGGCAGTTCGGCAGGTCCTGTGGCATTGGCAATGATTCAAGAACTCAAAGACGAGGAAGATCAACGGACACGAAGCCATGCTCACTGAAACTTTTCAAAAACTGGATAAATTCTTACTCCTATGCTTGCTTCTTATCGCAGCTTTGGGGCTAACCGTGCTTTATGCGGCGGTTTATCAAGGGAATCATGCGATTTTTCAAAAACAGTGTATTTATTGGCTGGTCGGACTGACTGTATTCATCATCATCTGTTTTGTACCTTTGCGCAGCTTTGCCTTAATGGCTTGGCCTTTTTATTTAATTTCGCTGTTATGTCTTGCCTTGGTGCCGATCATTGGAGATGTACACATGGGTGCAAGACGCTGGCTAGATTTAGGTCTAGTGTCTTTTCAACCCTCAGAGATGATAAAGTGGGCTTTGATGTTGGTCTTAGCTCACTGGTTTGCCTCCCGTGAACCCAATACATGGAAAAACTTCTTCGTTGCTGTGGCTTTGTGTGGCGCACCTGCGGTATTGATTGTGATGCAACCTGATTTGGGTACCACACTGGTGCTTCTATTTGCTGCGATTGTGGTTTTGATGGTTGCTGGCTTTGCTTGGAAATGGTTCTTCGCTGCCATCGCCATGAGTCCTATCCTTGGTTATTTTGTCTGGGGGCATTTGCATGGCTATCAAAAACAACGGGTACTCACCTTTATTGATCCTCAATCCGACCCCTTGGGCGCAGGTTACCATGTGATTCAATCCATGATTGCGATTGGTTCAGGCGGTATTTTTGGCAAAGGTTTTCTGGAAGGCACACAAGTTCGCTTACATTTCTTACCCGAACAACACACCGACTTTATTTTTTCGGTATTGGCAGAAGAGGCCGGTCTCTTGGGTGTCACAATATTGTTAGCTCTTTATGGCTTGTTGATTTCTCGTATGCTATCCATTGCCAACCATGCCCATACTCGCTTTGGTTCACTGCTGGTGACAGGTATCAGTGCTATTTTTATCCTTTATACTTTCGTCAACATTGGCATGGTGTCAGGCGTTTTACCCGTGGTGGGTGTGCCTTTGCCTTTTATAAGTTATGGTGGTTCAGCATTGCTCACCATGATTACAGCCTTGGGCATTGTGATGCGTGTTTCCATTGAATCCAAAGGTATGATTCCATGGCAACGTGCCAACAATCCTTTGGTTTAAACACAAAAATTTGTAACGATTCAGTGCGTCATCCTTGAATGCTTGACTCAGAGATTCCCAAAACAACCACATCCTCACCCTCGAATGCTTGTATCGAGGGTCTATAGTCATTCAAGTATAGAACTATCATTTCCATATTCCCCAATCGTCATCCTCGAATGCTTGTATCGAGGGTCTATAGTCATTCAAGTATAGAACTATCATTTCCATATTCCCCAATCGTCATCCTCGAATGCTTGTATCGAGGATCTACCATTAGATTCCCGATAAAATATTTCGGGAATGACGTGGTGATTTAATACTTGAATCACTATAGGGATAGATTCCCGACAAAAGATTTCGGGAATGCCGGCAACTTTAAAATAAAAAAAGGGAGCCTCGAAAGGCTCCCTTTTCACAATCAAGCATCAAGTGATGCAAGGATTGAACAACAATTTACATCAAGAATTCGAAGTCAAGTGTAGTTGTTTTGGTAGTCACTGCGCCAGTTTTATCTGAACCATACGTCAAAGAAATCACACCATTTTGATACATTTCATATTCAGCACCCACCAAAAGCTTATCAATTTTGGCTGCGCCAACACCAACACCTTTAGCACCACCAGCAGCTGTCTTATCTTGACCCATACCCACTAAGAAAACCATGTTATGCGTAGGTTTGATGGTTGCACGAAGTGAATAACCTGTACGTGTACCAGCAACCGTATAAATATTAGCTTTTGTTGCAGTTCCAGCACTTGCACTTGCATAATCAGCATACACACCATATTGCATGTCAGCAGCTTCGCCTTGAATTTGGAAGTCCACACCGTAACGTTTCGCATCAGTTGGCGTAATAACGGTACCAACAGTCGTTTGGTTTTGTCCAGAAACAATGATTGCGCCAGCACCAATTTCCATATCACCCACATCAAAGAAGCTTTGTACACGAACCATCGGTGCAAGCTTCCATGAAGTACCAACACCAGCACTTGGATCAACCAAGCCCAATGTCACAGCAACTGTGTCATTCGCAACCCAAGCTGAAACACCAGCCGTACCTTGAGCCATAGCCATAGAACCATTGATAGATAGATTACCGCCACCCATCAAACCAGAATGTTGACCCCAAACACTCATCAACTGAAGACCAGCATCTTCACCAAAACCAGTATTGTAGAAGTTTGCGCCTACTTTTAAATCGCCCATGTCCCAAGAGTTCATCAATTGAACGTTACCAAACAAACCTGCATTCAATTCAGCAAATGCACCTGTATGTTCGCCCACACGACCTGCAATCATCAACACTTGGTCAGCCGTTGCTGCGATGGTGTTTTTTGTAACACCAGCCGTTGTAGTTTTTATAAACTGAGGACGAATCATCGCAGCGATGTTCAATTGTGCTGGGATACCCAATTCATCATCTTCGATCAAGGCTTGGTCACCCATATCTGTAAATGAACCTTTCTTAAAAGCACGACCGAAAGCATTCAAGGTTGGGAATGATTGAAAATGGCAGCTCAAGCAAGCCGCGCCAGTTTGACGTGCGAATGCTGGAATTGCTTCAGAAGTGGTCGGTGCGATAGCGACAGCAGAAACAGCAACAGTGGCGAATGCAGCAGCAGAAAGAAGAGTCTTCTTCATAGTGTGTAATCCTCGTTTAAAGAATAATTTTTTCTCAAATCGGTGTGTGATAAAGCTCACATACCTGAGAGATGGGCGAACTGTGGCAATGAATTTGATATGCGTCAATTTTGATACAGTGATGTGTATCATTTTGTCACACACACCAACATTGGAAGAAGTCTTGCCCATTCGTCATTCCAGAATACTTGTATCTGGAATCTAAGACCCTCGATAAAAGCACTCGAGGGTGACGGGGGAGGGGTTTGCATTCGGGGATGACGGGGGAGGGGTTTGCATTCGAGGGTGACGGGGGAGGGGTTTGCATTCGGGGATGACGGGAGAGGGGTTTGCATTCGGGGATGACGGGAGAGGGGTTTGCATTCGAGGGTGACGGTAGGATGACAGTCAATCAATCGATGATTGATTAAAGTACAGCGGGGTTTTATTGTGCGCAACGTTGTTTAGCGTCCTTAGCTCAGCTGGATAGAGTGCTGCCCTCCGAAGGCAGATGTCAGTGGTTCGAATCCACTAGGGCGCACCACATAGCTGTATCAGGTAGTATCAGGAAGACCCGTAGCCCTTGTGGTTGCGGGTTTTTTGTTTGTTGCCACTGTCACGTTGCACTAAGGTTGTGTCTCTATAGTCGTTTAAGTATGAATACTACATTATGTTGCTGTCACCCTCGAATGCTTGTGTCGAGGGTCTATTGATAGATTCCAGACACAAGCACTCTGGAATGACGGTGGTTTAATACTTGAATCACTATATATACCCCATGAAGTCGGGGTATTTATTTAGGGGGCTGAATTTCAACCAACTTTTCCAAGTCAGATTTATTCACCCTTGATGTCATCTTCAGCACTTGAAATCACCATCTCTTGCGGTGTTGGATGACTTAAAAAGGCTTGATTGGACATGCTTAAACCATACGCCCCTGCCAAGCCAAACACTGCAATATCACCAATATCTGCCGCACCAATGGCCACATCATTGGCAAGTTTATCTGCGCCTGTGCAAAGTGGACCGCCAAAATACACATGTTCATCACGCACACGCTCTTGATAGGTATGCAGTTTGGGGCGATTCATCCAAACAATTCCCATTGGATGATTGATGCCCAACGCAGCAGGGCGACGAAAATGATTGATACCACCCGCACAAATCACTTGTTTTTTACCACGTGATTCTTTGATGTCTAAAATTTCGGTGCAGAAAAAACCTGAATCCGCCGCCAAATAACGCCCCAATTCCAATTCAAAGTGACGACCTTCAAACTGATAAGCCCCAATCAACACTTGCAGACCCTTTGCCCAAGATTCGGCATCAAAATCATGCCCCGTTTCCAAATAGTCCACACCAAAGCCGCCACCAAAATCAATAATATCACAGCGAACACCTGCATAGTTGGCTTCAATATTTTGCGCCAATTGAAAAACCAATTCGCAATTCTTCAATAAATCTTCAAATTTGAGGACACCCGATGCGGCATAGACATGTAAGCCGCGAAAATTCAAATACTCCAAGGCAAGGATTTCTGGCAAGACTTCATCAAGTTTTTCTTCATCCACACCAAATTTCTTAGAACCGCCTGAAAAAGTGGTTTGCGCTTCATGGATGTCGAAATTGGCATTAATACGCAATAAAATATCCTGTGATTTCCCTTGTTCACAGCAAATTTGATGCAGGCGATAAGCTTCGGTCAGTGATTCGATATGCACGGTGCGAATGCCATGCTCCACACACCAACGCAATTCTTCAGGCGATTTCCCTGGCCCTGTATAGATTAAACGATGGGGATGAAAGCCTGCATCCACTGCCTTTTTTGCTTCACCCAAACTGGCAATTTCAATGCCTTCAACCTTGGATCCCAATGCTGCTTGCAAAAAAGCAGGATGGGGGTTCGCTTTCATGGCATAAAATATTTCAACACCTTGCGGCATCATGCCTTGCAGGATTTTAATCTTTTGACGCATCGGCGTGGTATCATAGATATAGCAATTAAGTGTATGCCCATGGGCAGCTTCATCACGAATTTTATCTTCAATATGTTCAGGAATATGCATACTTTACACCTTCACTTTTTTAAGCCTTACAGCCAATTCTGCGGCTTTATCTTCACCGTCCACCAATGCCGCGCGAATATACCCCGAACCTGCATTGCATGCTTGAGCATCCTCTGCACCCAAATAAGAGCCTGGTAAAATCGTCACGGCTTGTTGTTCATAAGCTGCAATCGCAAAGGCTTCATCATCTTCAACGGGCAACCAAACAAAGAATGAGCCCGCAGGTTCATGGGCTTTGCCCCAGACATCAAAAAAGGCACGCAAGCTATTGCGATAGACCTCCAAATGTTCAGCCACATGCCCTTCATCCGCCCAAGCTTTGGCTGCTACCGCTTGTAAGGGTAGAGGTGTGCCTGCGCCTGTATAACTGCGGAGTTTGGCAAAACGTGCAATCAACTTGGCATCACCTGCAATCAAGCCAGAACGTAGCCCTGGTAAAGCGGAACGTTTGGAGAGTGAGTTCATCACCAAACAGCGTGAAAAATCAGTGCGTCCTAAGCCTTGCGCCACTTCCAACAAGCCCACAGGTGGCGTATCGCTATAAATTTCAGAGTAACATTCATCGGCCACAATGTAGAAGTCATATTGATCTGCGAGTTCAAGCAAACGTGCATAATAATCATGCCCTGCAATCCAGCCTGTCGGGTTGGAAGGTGAGCAAACATAGATAAAAGCGGTGCGCTCCCATGTTTTGGCATCAACATCATCCAAACAGGGTTCAAAACCACCATCCACAAGACAGGGTAATAAATAAGCTTCTGCACCCGCAGTGATGGCAGCACCATAATAAATTTGATACATGGGGTTCGGCATCATCACATAAGGCTTTTGTTCAGCCTCAGGGTTGACCAAGGCATGGGCAATGGCAAACAACGCTTCACGCGTCCCATTCGCGGTTAATATTTGCGTTCGCATATCCAAATGTGGCAAATGAAAACGCCGTTTTAACCATGCCGCAATCGCACGCTGTAAATCAGCATTGCCACGCGTCGGGGGATATTTTGAAAAGCCTTGAATATGTTCATTCAAGGTATCTTGAACAAAAGATGGCAAAGGCAAACGCGGTTCACCCGCACCCGCATCAATATGCAGTAACTCAGGGTTGGGTGTGCTATGCCGAAATAGTTTTTTCAAGCGTTCAAAAGGGTATGCGCCCAAATGATTGAGCAGCGGTTGCGCGTGTTTATCCATCATTTCTTTTCATCCGCTTTGAAGGTTTCACTCCACTGGCCCAAACGCCCCAAGGCATCCATGGCGCGCACACGGTAAAGAAAATAATGACCACTGATTTCAAAGCGAAGCATCCGCTCTAAGGTTTTTCCTTCATTGCTTCGGGCAGGTGGAATTTCAGTAAAAGGCTTCCATGTTGAAGGGCATTGGCAATAAGGATCTATTTCCGAACGTTCGATTTGATAACCCACACCGCCTTCACCATCGGCCAATTGAAGTTGAAGTTTTTTACTTGGGCCTGCCTCGATAAGCTCTAACTTAGCAATGCGAGGCTCACCCTTATCAATCCAAGCTTGCGGTGGTTCTTTGCGACCACACCCCGTTATCAACCAAGCTGCCAATAATATCAAACATAGTTTACGCATTCTTTTCCTCCAAGCGTTGTTGCCATGCTGCACATTGTAAGCGAACTTGTTCAGGGGCTGTTCCCCCCACATGATTGCGCGCAGCCACACATGCTTCCACCGATAAGGCTTGCACCATATCCACACTTAAACGCACATCAATTCCTACACAGGCATCGCTTGGCATTTGGTGAAGTTCAATGGACTCGCGAATACAATATGCCACCGATTTACCCACAATTTCATGCGCGTCACGAAAGGGAACGCCTGCGCGCACCAAAGCATCGGCCAAATCTGTTGCCGTTGAAAAACCTGAAGATGCCGCTTGGTGCATGACTTCTTTATGGACGCTCATATCAGGCAACATATCGGTAAACACGCGCAAACAACCTTCCAAATTATCATAAGCATCAAAGATGGCTTCTTTATCTTCCTGCATATCTTTGTTGTATGCCAAGGGTAAAGATTTCATGGTGATGAGAATGGACACCAAACCACCAATAATACGCCCAGATTTACCCCGCACCAATTCAGGCATATCAGGATTTTTCTTCTGTGGCATGATGGATGATCCTGTGCAAAAGGCATCGGGCAACTCAACAAAGGAGAACTGCGCGCTCATCCATACAATCAATTCCTCTGAAAAACGCGATAAATGCACCGAACAAATGGATGCTGCCGCCAACAGTTCCATAATAAAATCACGATCAGACACTGAATCCAAAGAGTTCGCCGTCGGCGCATCAAAACCCAAGGCTTGGGCGGTGAAGTGACGATCAATATCAAAGGTTGTGCCTGCCAATGCTGCTGCACCCAGTGGGCATTGATTCATACGTTTTCTGGCATCTTCAAAACGCGCGGCATCCCGTTCAAACATTTCAACATAGGCCAAAAGATGATGCCCAAAAGTCACAGGTTGTGCGGTTTGCAAATGGGTGAAACCTGGCATAA
This sequence comes from Mariprofundaceae bacterium, assembly GCA_030950925.1. Classification (GTDB taxonomy): domain Bacteria; phylum Pseudomonadota; class Zetaproteobacteria; order Mariprofundales; family Mariprofundaceae. Next base: position 8,134 of record JAUZQO010000038.1, on the reverse strand, counting down.
TGGTATCGGCATGGGTCGCTGCTAAGATCAGTAATACCGATTGAAGCCCATGAATACGAGCCACCATGCCATCGGTTCGTTGACGTAAATAAAGGCGGGTATCGGTGGCCACTTGGTCATTACGCGAACGTGCTGTGTGTAAGCGTTTACCTGCATCACCAATTTTATCGGTGAGGCATTTTTCAATGTTCATATGCACATCTTCCAGTGCAATGGAAAATTCAAAGTTTCCTGCTTCAATCTCCGCTTCAATCTCATCCAAACCTGATAAAATAAGATTTAAATCTTGTTCATTGAGAATGTTTTGCTGGGTTAACATGCGCGCATGGGCGCGTGAACCTGCAATATCTTCGGCATACATGCGTGCATCCACATGGGTCGATGCATTAAAGGCTTCTACAAAAGCATTGGTCGGGGCATCAAAACGACCACCCCACGGTTTATCAGACATCACAACTCCCATGACAAGAGCCTTCGTTCGACAGACCCCTTATCAAATCATTTGCTGCGCATGATAGCGATGTTGGTAGACATTCGGAAATAGCAGCGGCACAAAACCCAAAGGAAGTCGCATTTCAATGCCTTACAGGTTTAAATTTTAGCCAAAATATTTTGGTGTATCTCAATATCATGGCGAGATCGAACGGTTGCCATCCAACGGGCAAAGCGAACCGAAGCCTTCGTTCTTTGTGCTTGGCGGCTTAAATTACCTTTTTGTTCGCTAAAAGATTTATCATCACCCTTGGTGATGCTACTAACGTAAATCAATGCCAACCCACGATTGGTCGCAACCGCTGTTGGGTTCCATTGTTGCAGATTGCTTTGAAAAGCCGCATCAATCATGCTGGACGTTAACCATGCTGAATCATCTCCAACGCCATTACGACGTACAGGTTTGGATAGAAACTTGGCATAACCATGTGCTTGAGCAATCTCATCGGGGGTTTGTCCTGCCGCTTTGTCCAAAATACCTTGAGCCAAAGTTTTGGCTTGTTGAATCGCTTGATCGGTGCGTACATCATCATACACACGGCTGGCAACATCTGCGAAAGCTTCAGTGGCTGGTTCAGAGCGATGCATCACGGATAAGGCAACAAAACGTCCATCATCCAATTCTTCAATATCAACCGTATCACCAGGCATGCTGGTGAATGCTTTTTGACGCAGGGCAGCATCACTACCCAACAGTTTATCTGCCAAAGCAGAGCTACTATCCACATTATCACTGTTATAAATGTCCAGACCAACTTGTTTGGCTGCGGCTTCCAGTGTGTCTTCCATGCCCAAAGCATTGTCCAAATCTTGGGATAAGTTGTATGCCTCATCGCGTGCTTTTGCGGTGATAAGGCTGTGCATCAAAGTATCATGAACTTCACTCAGCGATTGAAGCTTGCCATCTTGGGTAAAGCTGGCTTTGCGCTCATCATAAGCCGCTGCAATGTCAGCTTCATCGACTTGCAAATCTTTGGCAATAGCTGCGGGGTCAATGACAACAGCTTGAATACTAACATTGAGTTTGGATTGATAATTTTTTGTGTGCGCGTTGTACCAAGCCTTAGCTTGTGCATTATCAATCTTGATGTCTTTTGTTAAATCCTCAGGGTTAATCAGTACAGCAGCAAGGGTGCGTTGTTCAAATTCACGGTCGAATTGAGCGCGAATTTCTTGTTCACTCACATGAGCAGAATCAATGATGGCACGTTGTAAGGCATCAATCATCAAGTTCGCACGGGTATCATTTTCATAATCACGGGTGGTACGAAAACCCATGTTACGCGTCAAAATACGATAACGTTGTGGGTTGAATATCCCTGCTTCCTGAAATGTGGGGTTGCTTTGCACATAAGCGGAAAGCACAGCATCAGATGCCACCAAACCCATCCGTTGTGCTTCATCCAGCATCAATTGACGGTTAATCATGGTTTGTAGGGTATCATCTTTGATGCCCAATTGTTCCATCATTGATTTGGAAAACTGGTTGCCCAGCATAGAACGATAATTGTTGACTTGGCGCTCATAAGCTTGGTTGAACTGTGTATCTGTGATCGGTGTACCATCGACTTCAGCAACATACGAAACATGGTTGCCCATGAAATAGTCACCAATACCCCATAATCCGAAGGAAAGAGCGATACCGCCAAGGAGAACTTTGGCAAGCCAAGATTGGGCTTGATTGCGCATGACTTCGAGCATAATAATAGAACCTCTGCTGAAAAATAAGTAAATATAATAAGTAAAGAGGCGGCAAGATACGCATGCCTTTTCAGGCAGGCAAGGTGATTGTCAAAATGATGTCATTGACATCCTCTTCGACCTGAAAGGTGAAAGTGAGTCGTCCTTTAGATTGTGGGAGATGTCAAGAATGATTTGGGTTAGTTGAAGGCATACAGCAACAAGGCATATCGTGCCAATTTGCCCAATGTGACCAAGCATAAAAACCACCCCAAAGAGCTGCGTAAAACACCCGCAACCAAACACAACGGGTCGCCAACAACAGGCAGCCATGCCAAGAGCAATGAGAATTTGCCATATTTTTCAAACCAAGTGCTAGCGCGGATGATTTTTTGCTCATCCATGCGCAACCAGCGTTGATGCAAGGCGACATTGCCAAACCAGCCCATGCCATAGGTCACGACACTGCCCAATACATTGCCGATGGTGGCAACCCATAACAGTGTATTGGGGTTGCCACCTTCATGCACACGGTAAAGTAATAAGGCCTCTGACCCACCAGGGAACAGCGTGGAGGATATAAAAGCTGAGAAAAAAAGAGTCCAGTCCAAGATTTCAGTACCGTGGTTCAAGTATGAACAGACCGTCATGCCCGAAATCTTTTATCGGGCATCTCATTGTTTGGAACAAAAGACCCTCAATACAACCCATCAATACAAGCACTCGAGGGTGACGTATTCGAGGGTGACGATGTTGCGTTAATTCGCTACTCATTCTTGAGTTGTTTATAGGCTTAGTTCGGCTTATTCTCTCCGATGTTTAAATTTTTGGCATGCAAGCTTTGCCCACGTAATTCTTTGCTGGCATCCGAAAGTAAAAACAAAAAAGCATCGGTGGCATCTTCAGGTAAAGGGGCAACATCTGGCATCAAACCAGGAAAAGCACGGCTGAATAAATCGGTACGTACACGCCCTGGGTTTAAGGTATTAAAACGGTAAGGTTTATCAGGATGTTCACCTTGCCACATGCCAGCAGCATAACCCAAGGCTCGTTTGGCAAAACCATAGGCATGCCAGTTGTTTTGATCTTCTTCCAACATATCGCAACTGGTGAAAACAATGGATGCCGATTCCGAACGACGCAATAAAGGCAACATGATTTGCGTGAGCATATTGGGTGCGGTCAAATGAATATCCAAGGCTTCACGGAACTTATCGAGCTTCACATATTGCAAGGGTGTGCAACGATCAAAAGAACCGCCACAATGTACAAGACCATCCAAGTGTGGGATTTGATCTTTGAGTGCTAAAAAAAGTTTCCCATAATCATCAAAATCATACAAATCAAAGGGAACACAGAGGCAACGCCCACCTGCTGCTTCCACGGCATCTTGTGTGGCTGCCAAATTTTTTGGATGTCTAGCAATGGCAACGACATTCACTTTCGCAGCACCCAAAGCAATCGCAACGGCTTTGCCCAAACCTTGGCTTGCACCTGTGACCATAATAATTTTATTGGCTAATGATTCTGTCATGCTTTCCCTCTCTCTTTTCTAACAGACTGATTTATAATTTTTTAATTTTATAACTGATGTTACGCACTCGGTCATCCTATGCTTCCACCTGCTCGTCATCCCCGAAATTTTTTATCGGGGATCTATCCATAGACCCTCGATAGAAGCACTCGAGGGTGACGGACTTTAGGCGAACATATACATCATGCCAATGCGTAACATCAGCTTTTAAGTCTCATGAATATTTTTCGCCTGAATCGCTGTAATGGATATGGTATAAACAATATCTTCTACCGATGCACCCCGTGATAAATCATTCACTGGTTTTTTCAAACCCTGCAACATCGGACCGATACTGACCACATGTGCGCTTCGCTGCACCGCTTTGTAGGTTGTATTGCCTGTATTTAAATCGGGAAAAACAAAGACATTGGCTTTACCTGCCACCTGACTTTTGGGCGCTTTACTCTTGCCCACAGAAATCACCGAGGCTGCATCATATTGTAACGGACCATCAATCAATAAATCAGGACGAGCTTGTTGGGCATATTGGGTTGCTTGTCGTACTTTTTCAACATTCGCCCCTGTTCCTGATTCACCCGTGCTATAGCTAATCATGGCAACACTGGGGTTCAACCCAAAAGAGCGCGCCGAATCCGCACTTTGAATGGCAATATCTGCCAATTGCTCGGCATTGGGTTCTGGATTTACCGCACAATCACCATAAACCACCACCTGATCGGGCAAACACATAAAAAAGATCGATGATACCAATTTCGCAGATGCACACGTTCCAATCAATTGTAGAGCCGGTCGAATGGTGTTGGCAGTCGTGTGTTTTGCACCCGATACCAGCCCATCCACTTCACCCATCGCCAACATCATGGTGCCTAAAACCACACGATCTTGTAATTGATCTTCGGCCACTTGCGGGGTGAGTCCTTTATGTTGCCGCAATGCCACCATCGGTTGAACATAACGCTGGCGAATGTCGGATGGATCAATGATTTGAACCGATGCATCCAGTGTGATGCCTTGTGCATGGGCAACTTGATGAATGTTATTGGCATCCCCCAGTAAAATACAACGTGCAATATGCCGTTGGGCGCATTGATGCGCTGCTAAAATAGTGCGAGGTTCATTGCCTTCAGGCAAGACAATACATTGATTGGCATGACTCGCTTGTTGAATCAATTGATAACGAAAAGCCGCAGGTGATAACCTTGGCTGACGCTCAATGGCGCAACGTTGCTTAAACCAGTCCATATCCAAGTGGTTGGCAATATGCTCCATGCACTGCTCGACCAAAGCAATATCATCCACGGCAACTTCCAACGGCATATGTGCCAATGTTTCAGCCGTTTTAAACGATCGTTCCTTCACCAATAAAACAGGTAAACCTGTGTTCAGTGCTTGTTTACATAACGCTAAAACATCAGCTGTGGGTTTTAAGCCGCCTGTTAATAAAATACCTGCCAAAGGCACACCATTCATGGCTGCCATACATGCAGCAACAAACACATCTTCCCGATCACCAGGGAAAACCAGCATGGTATGGGGTTGGTAGGCTGGCAGAGTATGGGTCAGTGTGCTGGCACACAATTCAATATGTTGCATGCGCCGCTGTTTCCATTCACCTTCAAAAAGCACCTCTGCGCCTAAATATGCTGCAACATCACTGCTACGCGGTGCAATCAATGCCGCTTGCCAAGGAATAGAGGCAATCATGTCAAAAGACTGTCGTTGTATAAATTGTTGCACGGTTTGGCGATGCGCCGCGTTACTGAGATCAACTTTATTAAGAATGACACCAATGAGTGCGGTTTCACCATGTTCATTGAAGGTGTTGGCAGCAATATCAATGTATTCTTCCATACCATCTTCGGGTGTTGCAATCAATATCACTTCGGCATCCAAAGCTTGTACGATCGCTTTATTCAATCGGGTGGCATAACCTGCATGCCCATCGGCCACCAAACCTTCAATGATGACCACATCCGAATGGGCAGCACTTTGTTGATAAAGAGCCACCACTTCTTCCATCAATAAGCCTTCCTGACCACAACCCAAAAGCATGGTGGCTCGCCTTAAATCAATGGCTTTGGGAACGTTTATATCCATCAACTGTTGGATGATTTGTGTGGAACGTTCAGGGCCATGGTCGCCATCATGACGTTGCGCCACTGGCTTACAAAACCCTGCCCGAATCCCTAAACGATCCAAAGCTCTGAGTACGCCAAGGCTGACAGTGGTTAATCCCGCCCCTGAACCAGTGGAAACCAATACAAAAACATGCGCCATTAAGCTTTCTCCGATACTTGAATCGTTGCACACACATAGCGAGCAATCATCACTTCTTCGTTGGTCGCAATCACCCAGATGGATATTTTCGCATCATCATGGCTAATCAAACCATGGGATTGATGACCATCTATCTTATTTCTTTCTAAATCCAGTGACACACCAAAGATGGCCAGCCTTGCCACTGTTTTTTCACGAATTTGATGGGCGTGTTCGCCAATGCCGCCTGTGAAAATAATCGCATCAAGGTGACCCAGTACAGCAGCCAATCCTGCCAATGATTTTGCCAAGCGGTAACAAAAGACATCAATGGCAAGTTTGGCGCGTTCATGACCTTCTTGGCTGGCTTCTAAAAGGCTACGCATATCATGGCTTAACCCCGACAAGCCCAACAAGCCTGATTGTCGATTCAATAGATGGGTGACTTCTGTCAGTGACATGCCTGTTTGTTGCACCATAAACGCATGTAAACTGGGATCAACATCACCACTGCGCGTGCCCATCACCAAACCTTCCAAAGGTGTCATGCCCATGGTCGTATCCATGCTTTGACCGTTGGCAATCGCCGCCGCACTACACCCATTGCCGAGGTGAACCGTCAGTAATTTGCAATCTTCAAAGGGGCGTTGAAGGGCTATAGCGGCTTGTTCTGCCACATAATGATGGCTTGTGCCATGAAACCCATAACGGCGAACGCCGTGTTTCGTGTACCAGTCATAAGGTACGGCATATAAACTTGCTTCCTTGGGCATCTGATGATGAAAGGCAGTATCAAACACTGCAATATGGGGAATATCAGGCAGTTGTTTCATACTTGCGCGCATACCCAATATATTGGCAGGGTTATGTAAGGGAGCGAGGTGTGATAATTGCTCAATGCCTTCTATGCTTGGTGGTGTAAGACGTGTTGGCGCAATAAATTTCTCACCGCCATGCACCACCCGATGCCCTACAGCTGAGATCGTCTTTTTTTCAATATGTAAAAATAAAATACGAAGTATGACCTCAATGGCATCATGATGGTTGCTCATACCTAGATTCATCACCTTGCTTTGTTCTTGGTGCTGCCATCTGAGTTGGGCATGTTCTTCACCAACAGATTCTACAGTGGCATAGGCAATTTCTTGTTCAGAAGGCATCGCAAGCAATGACATTTTAACAGAGGAACTACCACTATTGATGATTAAAATATGTGTAGATTTTATCATTGTCTTTGATTTTTTCTACTTGCAACGTGTAAGCGAGCGATAGCAATCTCCAATTTCAATCATGCCAAGTCGATATACTTGGTCTTGTTACCTTAAAATTATTTTTTGCTTGAGTGCCTGAGTAGCCGAAGCAAGGTCAATATCTTCAGATATGTTCAATCATATTAGCCAAAACAATGACCATCTCAGGTTGAACTTATGATCCGAATTCAGGTATTTTTATCTTTTTCCATGTCGCAACCCATCTCAATATTATTTAATAGTGCGATTAGCTTTCACCCCATGGCATGGGCTAAATTTATAGGCACAGCGTTTCCAATTTGTTTATATTGACTACTCATAGACCCCATGAACTTCCATTCATCAGGAAATGTTTGAATTCGGGCATACTCTCTCACAGTTAGCGGTCGCGTTTCTTTTGGGTGACAACGCTCAGTTTGCTTTTGGGCTGGAGAGCAAGTTAATGTTAAGCTGAGGCTATCATAAGATAACCTCCTTGCCATACCTGTTTTTCCTCCCCCCATAAAATAACTTTTCTGCATATAGTCATTCAAGTATAGAACTATCATTTCTATCATCCAATCGTCACCCTCGAGTGCTTGTATCGAGGGTCTATCATTAGATTCCCGATAAAATATTTCGGGAATGACGTGGTGATTTAATACTTGAATCACTATATATTCACGTTGTACATGATCAGGGAGATTTACCCAACATCCACCAGATGGCACCATGGATAGAACCTTCTTTTTATATTCAGGGTAAACTTGACCATGTGATTTAGGACAATCAGAATGATTTGACATCCTCCCCGCCCTAAAGGACGAGGATTCCTTGCGCTGCTAGGCGACAAGAGGTTCTTGCTTCACAGTAGTTGCTATTGCATCCACTCCACAAGCTAACACGGCATGTCCTGCCGCAAGTATGTTCAATGATGCGT
>JAUZQO010000037.1 GCA_030950925.1 Mariprofundaceae bacterium | reverse complement strand
TCTTCCTTCCTGAATACCTGCATAAGCATTCATAGAAAAGCTACTTGCTAGAATAAGCAACCCATATGTAAATATATTCGCTTTCATTCACCCCTCCTTTTTTACAGACCATACTTTAAATCAATAAAGATACCGTAATATATCCACCCACCATGAGCCAAATAAATAAAATCATAGCAAGTATAAATGGCTTAATACCCACACCCTTGAGTTTATCAAGGCTAGTTTCCATACCCAGTGCTGTCATCGCCATGGTTAACAGAAATTGATCTGTATGCTGCAACATGACCACCCATGATGAAGGCAGTAGGTGCAATGAGTTCAATCCAACAACAGCTAAGAATCCTAGAGCAAACCAAGGTATGGTTAATGTTGTCTTGGAACCTTGCACTTCACGGTTAGCATATGTAGTCCACCACCAGCCGACAAACAATAGCGCGGGAACAAGCAACATCACACGGGTCATCTTCACAAGCACCGCATCATTGCTCACGGCTTGACTGATATCACTTGCCGCTCCCACAACTTGCGCCACTTCATGCACCGTTGCACCGATATAAATACCCCAACCGTGTGCATCAAGATGCAATATACCCCACTGATAGATAAGTGGGTAGATCAGCATGGATAGCGTACCAAAGACGACCACCGTTGCGACGGCTGAAGTTGTTTGATGCCCTTTGGCTTGTATCACAGGCTCAAAAGCCAAAATAGCCGCCGCACCGCAAATGGCACTGCCTGCACCCGTAAGGATGGTCGTCTGTTTATCCATGCCTAAGACATACACGCCAACAACATAAGCAAGTGATAGCGTACTAACCACGATCATACTTGCCGTTGCGAATCCCACCCAGCCAATCATCATGACTTCTTGGAGTGTGATATAGAAACCATAAAGAATCACAGCTAAACGAAGAATCCTTCTCGCCGTAAAAGCAATGCCTGGCAACCACGCTTTTGGCATGCGGTGATGCAAGGTATTGGCATAAAAAATACCCATCACAATGCCGATAATAAGCGGGCTGATGCCCCATTGATGCACCCATGACCACTGACTTATTTGTGTGGCTGCGAGTGAAAACAGGGTCACAAACAAAACACCATTCAAGGTATCGGCACGGTTTTCCTTACTGAACATAGCTTTTCTCCACATTGTTTATGGGATGAAGCCTATGTTTCTTTTAACATCATAAATAATGATGATTGATGATATTATAAATAAGATATGGTGATATATTTGCAGTATGACAATTCATCCCGACCACCTTTTAAGCTTTGTTGCCTTGGTTCAAACAGGCAGTGTGAGTGGCGCAGCCCAATCACGTTTTTTAACGCAACCTGCTATTTCCAACCAACTCAAACGATTACAAAAAGATGTTGGTATGCCACTTTATCGCAGGCAAGGGCGCGGTGTTCAACTCACTGCCATTGGCGAAGCCTTTTACACCCATGCCCTTAAAGTTCAGCAATCCATGCAGGACTTAAACAATTTTGCGGATGAATTACATGGCTTACAAGCGGGTCGCATTCACCTTTCTGCAAGTCAAAGCATTGCAGGGTCTCTTTTACCTGCTGCACTGGTTTCTTTTCATCAAAAACACCCTCACATTGAAGTATTTGTGGATAGCATGAACAGTCAACAGGTCTTTGAGCGTATGGAACATCATGATTTGGGTTTGGTCGAAAGTCCTTTGCCTTCATCTGTCCCTGAATGTTGTACCGTGGTGCATCTTGGCGAAGATAAACTTGTGACGGTGATGCCGATGAACCATCCACTTGTAGCATATTCATCCATTGAACTGGCGCAACTTGAGGCTTATCCTTTGATTTGGCGGGAACAAGGCTCAGGCACACGAGACATCCTTGAGAAAGCATGGATGACAACAATGGGGAAACGGCCCCGTATTCAACTTTGCATGGGGGGCGTGTCCGCTGTATTGGAGTCTGTGCGGCAAGGTTTAGGCATTGGCATGGTCTCACAATTTTGTTTACCAACAGGCGAATCTATGTTGACCACACGCCCACTTTACCCCCAATTATTGCGCCCTATGAGCTTGTTACAACCCAGTCATGCTTCGCCACTGACAAAAAAACTGGTAAATTTCCTGATTCCCTATTTGAAATCGAGGCTGCACGCATCAATACGATAGAGAAGCTATTTTCAGGGCTTGATTGTATGCTCGCATAAACAAAAAAATCTTAAAAGGAAAATGAATGAGATGAAAATATCATGTGAATCCATAAGAAAAATATGTACTGAATCTGAAATATGGAATCAATATCTTAACCTGAAAAATGCAGTCATTCTGGAACTGGGGTGTGGCAAGGCTGAACTTACCCGCCAAATTGCCACAACTGCTCTGGGCTGCCGTATCACAGCAATGGAAGTGGATGAAATACAGCATGCCAAGAATTTGCAAGTAAGCGACCTATTCAATATAAATTTTATGGCAGGCTGCGCGGAAAACATTCCAGCAGAGGGGGATATATTTGATGTCGTGATGATGTTTAAATCGCTGCATCATGTGCCATTGGCATCCATGGATATTGCATTCAATGAAATTCATCGGGTACTAAAATCAGGAGGCAAAGCCTATATCTCTGAGCCAATCTTTGCAGGGGATTTTAATGATATTTTACGTTTATTTCATGATGAAGAAAAAGTACGCGAAGCCGCTTTTGAAGCCGTAAAAAGATCGGTGAATGATGGGAAATTTAAGCTTGTTGATGAGGTGTTTTTTCTCGCCCCGATGCGGTTTGATAATTTCTCGGAATTTGAGCAAAAAATTATCGGCGTAAGTCACAGTGAGCATCATCTATCCAATGCAGTCTATCAGCAGGTCAAGCAAGATTTTATGAAGAAAATGAGAGATGATGGCGCACATTTTTTGATGCCAATGCGGGTCGATATATTGGCGGCAAGAAAATAATGCAAGATATGTCTTTTATGCTATAGTGATTCAAGTATTAAACCACCGTCATTCCAGAGTGCTTGTGTCTGGAATCTATCAATAGACCCTCGACACAAGCATTCGAGGGTGACAGCAACATAATGTAGTATTCATACTTAAAAAACTATATGTATCGTGGGTTTGATTGCTGTTGTCAATCCGTTGGGTGCTTTACCTCTTTTTCTATCCATGTCGGATTCGAGTCATCCCAATGCAGATATGCGAACGATTAACCGAGCCGCTGTAGCAGTCGCGCTTATTTTATTAATTTCTGCTTGGATAGGGGAATCATTGCTGGGTTTTTTCGGTATTACCATTGATGCATTTAGGGTGGGTGGTGGTCTATTGATTTTGTTGATGGGCATATCCATGTTACATGGTAAACAAAGTCATGTGACACATACACCAGGCGAGGCCGAAGCGGCGAATGAAAAAGAGGATATTTCAGTTGTGCCATTGGCGATTCCTTTGATGGCAGGGCCTGGAGCCATTAGTCTAGTCATTCTTGATGCCAATAAAATCCATTCTTGGGGCGGTGAACTTGTGCTTGCAGTTGCAATCATTGCGGTTGCTGCCATTGCATGGCTGGTATTGCTGATATAGTTATTCAAGTATTAAACCACCGTCATTCCAGAGTGCTTGTGTCTGGAATCTATCAATAGACCCTCGACACAAGCATTTGAGGGTGACAGCAACATAATGTAGTATTCATACTTAAACGACTATAGCTGAAAAAATGCGCGATAAACTTGGCACAATTGGATTGAATATTGCCACACGTATTATGGGGCTGATTCTTGTAGCGATTGGTGTGCAGTTTATGGCTGATGGCATCAAGAGGCTACTGCCAGGGCTGGCATAAATAGAATATCGAATGTCTAGGGAGTATTTATGAAAAAACAATCCATGTTTGAAGCGGTTGGCGGGTTGAGTACAATGGAACGCGTCCATACATCCTTTTATGATAAGGTCTATGCACACCCGTGGTTGGGTCAATTTTTTAAAGGGCATGATCAAAAAACCATTGAGCTGCGTCAAACCCAATTTATGGCTGAGAAAATGGGGTATGAGCTTGCTTATCCTGGTAAAGCATTGCCTTTGGCTCATCGCCGTATGTATATCACAGAAGAGTTATTAGAGCTCAGGCAAGGCTTATTGCGTGAGTCCCTAGAAGAAGAAGGACTCGCCAATGATTTGATTCAACGATGGTTAAGAATGGATCATGCCTTTTGGAGAAAAATTAAAAACAAATCACTGGATGAGTTTCAACAAGTAGATTTAAAATATGAGCAAGCATTGATTGTCGACAGACCGATCCTTTGAAGCCATAAAACTGTTCATTTATAGAATGAATTGTGTGCCTATCATTCAGTAAGTTATGAACTTAATTAACGATCCGAAAACTGGGGTCCACTATATTGATGCAAACGTCGAATGCGCAAAATATCCGCAAACATTTTAAGTGGATCAATAAGCATGCGGACTTTGGAGTTCGGTTCATTGACCCACTGCACGGGTATTTCCGCAGTGTTGTAGCCAAGTTTCTGGGCTAAAAACAACATTTCCACATCAAAACTAAAGCCATCGAGTTTTTGCCGTGAAAATATAGCATGTGAGGCTTGTTTGCGCATGGCTTTGAAGCCACATTGGGTATCGGGCATGTCAATCCCTGTACTTAGACGCATCAAAAGGTTGAATATTTTTCCCATGTGTTCCCGCAACCACGATTGGTGTTCCGAAATATCCGAATCTGGATGCTGGCGAGAGGCAATAACAACATCGACATCATTTTGTGTATCCAATATTTGAAATACTTTCGCCACTTCTCGAATGTGGGTGGAATGATCGGCATCCATAAATAGATGCACATCGGCTTGCGCTGCCAACATGCCACAGCGCACAGCTGCGCCTTTGCCTTGGTTTTCGACTTGTTCAATCAGCCGTAATTCAGGCATGTCTTGCATCATATTCTGAACATGATGACAGGTATGGTCACTGCTGCCATCATCCACCACGATGATTTCAAAATTATCAGCGTGATTTTTTTGCAGCCAAGCATAAGCCTTATGCAAGGTGTTGGGCAGACGCTCTTCTTCATTGTAAGCTGGAATAATGACAGATAATTTCATACTTATTTCCTAGCACCATCACGCTTTCCAGAAGCATGACTATCATCTTTATGAATATAAAGCACAAAACCACCTTGATCTATGGCTGGTGTTAAAGCTTGGAGCTTGGGCAACAACACTTGTGATTCACTGCGCATAATGATTGCGTAATCACCACCATCTTCCAATAATTTTTTGGCTTGGGTATTAGAAATGATGTGATAATTGCGTTGCGAACGAAATGACATGGATGGAAAATTAAGGTTGAAACTATAAATAGGCATGGATGTCGGAAGTTTTTGCAAACGTTCCGCAATATGACTTTGGGGTGCTTGTGCAACCTTGCCTGCAAATGTTCCCAAAGGAATCAGTAATGCTGATTGTAAGACAAAACCTGCGATGATGAACTTTTTTAACAAAGATAGCGGGTGTTGGTTGAACCAAAGCCACACACACACCGCCAATAGCAACATACCCGCAATGGTGATGTCCATATTGGGTTCGATGCCTTGATGAAGTACAGCCACAGCGCGTGGATGATGGACATGCTCTTTGATCATGGGGTACAAGCTTTGGAAACTCGTCAGAATCAAGGCGATGGGTAGTAAGATGATGGCAGAGAAGCGTTGAATCATTTGAGTGCTGCTGCTTGGGCAAGGTGCATGCCACCAAGCAGCTACAATCGCCAAAGCCACAGCAGGGTAAACACAAGAAATATAATGGGGGAGCTTGGTTTGTGCAAAGGTGAAGAGCAGTAAAACAATCAACAACCACAACAAACTTAAACGTATCAAATGTGCTAGGGTCTCTTCTGATGTTCGTTGCCAAGATTTGAATACATAGGGCATCCAAGCCAACCATGGCAAGACCGATATTGAAAATACCACCAAATAATAATGCCAGCCACCACCATGCCCTTGCATGGGATGAAGGGCACGACCAATGTTTTGTACCATGATAAATTCATAAAGAAAACCTGCACCATGTTCAAAAAATATCATGGCGTACCAAGGCGATGCTGTGAATATGAAAAGCAGCAAGGCAGGCAACCAAGGAATGGATGCTAAGGTGCGTTTAAGATCACCCGCTAATATGCGGTCAGCCAGTATAATCAATACGGGAACAACCATGCCCACAGGGCCTTTGATGCTCACGCCAACACCCATCATGGCAGCGCACCAAAATGCATATTTTTTCTCGCCTGTCTGAATCCAACGCACATAATTGAGTAAGCATGAGACAATAAAGAAATTGAGGATAGCATCTAAAATGGCAGCATGAGCAAGCACAGCAACTTCCAACATGGATAAAAAAACCAAGGCGGTTGTGATACCAAATCGCGCGGAAACCACATCACGTCCAAAGCGAAAGAGCAAAAATGCTGTCATCAATGTGAACATTGCCGAAGGTAAACGTGCAGCAAAGGCATGTTGCCCAAAAACTTGGAAACAGACATCCATCATATAGTAGGTGAAGGGTGGTTTTTCAAAAAACTGCTGACCATTGGCCGTCGGTACAATCCATTCACCCAAACGCATCATATCGACAGCCGTTTGTGCATAGATGGTTTCATCATAATCAAATAACGGCGCAAGCCCCAACGAAGGCAGGGTCAAAATTGCCCAAATTGCCAATAAATACCAAGGATAATGGTGTTCGGGTATGGTTTCTAAATACGATTGCATGGGCGGTTACTGAGCAGGGACAATGACATGTTGTTGAATACGGTAAAGTGAGAAAGTTTTCTCCCCCATGCCTTGTGCATTGAAATGGACATGCCCTGTTTCACTGGGAAAGCCCTCAGCTGTGTGTAAAGCTTGAATCATGTCATCACCCTTCAGCCCCAAGCGGCCGCCCAACAAACTGATAATTTGGGTTGAATCATAGGCAATGGCAAGTAATTTAGAAGGCTCACCTTGCCCCCAAACTTCATGAAAATGATTGCGTAACTCTGAATTGTTTGGGTTCGGTGTATCTTGGATAAAGCGGGCGGTGGAAAGATTGCGACCACGATCATCAAGGATGTGTCCATCCATCCAGCGACTGCTTCCCAACAATGGAACCTTTCGAATATCGACATATGCCAATTGCCCTGCAAGTTCTGAAACCTGTTTACCATTGATGGCAAGGTATAAGCCATCCAAATTGGGCGGTAAATGAATATCAAGACGTTGTTCAGCAATGAAAAGTACCCGTTGTTCGATGAGTTGTTGGAGCAATGCTTTATCATCACTGTTTTCGCGCAAGTCTTGCAGCATGGAGCGGTGATCAATGCCCTTGCTTTCGTCCAAACTAATTTCATCGGCAATATCACCACCAAGGCTGGCAAAGCTGCTGATAAATGACATCGCTTCACGTTCAGAATTGCGGTTGGAGCTTTGAATCACAGCCATACGTCGTAAGCCTTGAGAAAAAGCATAGGAAGCCATGAACTTACCTTGAGTTTCAGGTGAAAGGTTATGGATAAACAAGGCGGGTGAAAGCCCTGCAACATCCTGATTCATGCTTAAAGCCATGACAGGTATGTTGGGATTGAGCAAGGGTGCCAGTGTTTCGGTGTTTTTACTTAACAATGGACCCAAAATAGCTTCGACACCTGCAACTTGGAGTGCTTGATAGGCGGCTTCTACGTCAATTTTTGCAGTATCTTGAATGGATAAAGTGATCTGATGCCCTGCTGTTTGGGCTGCCAAACGAATGCCATTGAGGGCTTGTTGACCAAAATGTGCATAACGCCCTGTTAACGGCAACATCACCCCCAGATGTATCGGCTGAACTGCACCATATAACCATGTGGATATTTTGGTAGTGAGGGCTAAGTCTGGGGCTTGAATTTGTAACATCGCAAGCAATTGTTGTAAGCTATTCATATCACCCGACATCATGGCTTGACGGGCAACTTGCAAATAAACTTCAGCATCGTGTTCAGGTGAAATGACATGCTGTTGTTGCCACATTTGAAGCGCGTTGACACTGAGGTCTTGGGTTGCCAGTTGCAACCAATAATCACGGTGTGTGACATCGGCATGGGCTGCGGCAAAATACCAAGGCATACTATGTTCCACACTGGCTCGGGTGATGACTTGGTTGCTTAATGCAACACTGCGCTGGATAACATCATCGCTGACATTGGGTGTGCGTAATGCAGCACTTAGTGCATCCAAGACATGGTTCGCATAGATACTATCTGGACGCGTAAAAATTTGCGCAGCTTCCCTATCAGGTTGAATGATGGGTTCTTGGACTTGCCACCATTGGGCAATCCAAAGGTGGGTGTTGGCAACCAAAGCATGGTTGGGATAGGTCAATAAAACATATTGTGCTTCAATATCTGCATGGGCTTGCTGGTGTTGAAGTAGCAATTGCACACGGCGAAAAGCAGCTTCTTCCTTGATGGGTGAAGGGGCATGATTGACCAATTGTTGCAAGCCTTGGATAGCAGACGTTAGTTGTCCTTCTTGTTGTCCCTGCAACAGTAAGGCCTTGAGCTTATGCATATCATCGGCAGGCTTGACTGGCATGGGTTTGGGCGTGGCTTGTGGTATAACTTTGGGCTGATGGGGTGTGATGCTGCTGATATTGGGTGCTTTATGAGAACCACATGCCGTTAAGCTGGCGATTAGAATAAGTGACACCAATGTTAGAATGGGATACGTTCGTTTCATGGATTCGCAAGATAACTACACACAAGCACGTGGCAAACTGTTCATTGTCGCCACACCGATTGGTAATCTCTCAGATATGAGCTATCGCGCCGTCGAAACACTCCAACAAGTGGATTGGATTGCAGCCGAAGATACACGTACCAGCCGTCGGTTGCTGGATCATTATGATATTGGCACACCCACATTTGCCTGTCATGAACACAATGAAGCACATATCGCTGAAAAAATTTTACTGCGGTTGCAGCAAGGTGAATCGGGAGCGTTGATTTCAGATGCTGGCACACCGTTAATCAATGATCCTGGTTATCGTCTGGTGCGGCATTTGCGTCAAAAGGGTTTTGATGTGGTGCCGATTCCAGGTGCTTGTAGTCCAATTGTCGCACTATGTGCTTCGGGTTTAGCCACGGATCAATTCACTTATATGGGTTTTTTGGCGCGGAGTGGTGGTGCGCGGGTGCAACAAATGCAACAAATCGCTGATATGTCGCATAGCTGTGTTTTTTTAGAGTCCCCCAGACGCTTGCTGAAAACACTCAAAGATTTATCTGCGTTGATTGGTTCCAAAGAAGTGGTGGTAGGGCGCGAATTGACCAAACTATATGAGTCATTTGTATCAGGCACAGCGGCTACGGTCATCAAACACTTTGAAGCCCAAGCACCGCGTGGTGAAATTGTGGTCATGGTCGGCGCACCCCTGCATGTGGAAGAAGTGAGCGATGACATGATTTTTCAAACCGTGCAAAGGATGGATGACGGACAACTTTCGCCATCTTCTTTGGCAAAATCGGTGGCGCAGAACTTGGATGTCAAACGCTCATACGTGTACCAATTGATGATGGGTGCCAAGTCTTGAGAGTGATGATTTGAGTACCGAAAAAGGACGCGCGGGGGAAGATCAGGCTGCCACTTTTTTGCAAAATCAAGGCTATGATATTTTGGCACGCAATGTTCGAGGGGGACGGGGGGAACTTGATATTGTGGCACAAAAAGATGACATCATAGCATTTGTGGAAGTCAAATCACATCGAGAACGTGCATCCAGTTTGCAAGCCATGAGCCATGATAAATGCGCGCGTTTACGTTCCGCAGCCATGGTTTGGTTGATGAAACACCCCGAAGCAAGTGGGTTGCTATGTCGTTTTGATTTAATCATGGTTTTGCCTGCCAAGTTTTCAAAGCCTTGGGCAAGCATTGAGCATATCAAAGATGCATTTCGTTGATGAAAAAGAGGGATTACCTATGCGTAATTTAATTATTGAACACATGCAAGCAGGCATTGACTTGCGCCAAACCTGTTTGGAAAGTTTGCAAACCCCGTTGATGCAAGCAGCAGAACAAATGATTCATTGCTTGCAATCGGGCGGTAAAATTTTGGCATGTGGTAATGGCGGTTCCGCTTCGGATGCGATGCATTTTGTGGCAGAGTTGGTCAATCGTTTTGAAATAAATCGTCCTGCATTGGCAGCTATTGCTTTGGTCAATGATGCTTCTGTGATGACCAGTATCGCCAATGATTTTGATTTTAATTCGGTGTTTTCAAGGCAGACCGAAGCCTTGGGACGCAAGGGTGATCTGTTATTGAGCATTTCGACCAGCGGGAATTCTAAAAATGTATTAAAAGCCATGCAAACAGCTTCAAATTTAGGCATGACAACGATTGCGTTGACGGGGCATGATGGGGGGGCGATGGTGAAATTTGAAACATTGTCCACATCCATTCATATTGATTGTGCCTCCACGGCAAGGGTGCAAGAAATGCACATTACTTGTTTGCATATCCTATGTTCCATTATAGATCACCGCATGTTTAGCATATCGCAGCTATTATGAGTCGTGTCAATGGGGGTCTATGTGTCAAAACATGATGACTTAGACAACGATACTTTAAAATCGGATACACATCATTGGAACCGCAGAAAAAATAATAAAAATATAAAATGGTATGCTGTACTCATAGCCATATGTGGTCTGATTGCATGGATTTTAAGCATCATGGGGTATGAATGAAAGCATTATGGAGCCTTAGCAAGGCTTGTAAACAACGAAATATATGGAAAGAAGAAGGTCTGCGCATTGTGTTTACCAATGGCTGCTTTGATTTGTTGCATCCAGGGCATATCACCTATTTACAGGATGCTAAAAATTTGGGCGATATTTTGATCTTGGGCTTGAATGATGATGCTTCTATTCAGCGCTTGAAAGGTGCATATCGCCCCATCAATCCTTTGCATGATCGTGCAGCGATGCTTGCAGCTTTACGCAGTGTAGATGCTGTGGTGGCGTTTTCAGAAGATACCCCATTAAATCTGATTACAGCTTTGATGCCAGATGTATTGGTGAAAGGTGGGGATTACACGGTGGATAGCATTGTGGGCGCGAAAGAAGTCATGCAATCAGGGGGTGAGGTTCAAGTCATTTCCTTTTTAGACGGTTATTCGTCCACACGCTTGATTCAACGTATTCAAACGGGTGTTTAAATGACCATACAATGTTTGAAAATTATTGCTGATGAAAATATTTGGGGGGTGAAGCAGGTCTTTGGTCAACTGACAGACTTTGATGTGAATTTAAATGTCATACCATCCAGCTGTATCACTGCCGATGTGGTGCGTGATGCGGATGTGTTATTAACACGAACGGGGGTGCGTGTGGATGCCCAACTTTTACAAGGTTCAACAGTGCGTTTTGCAGGCACAGCCACCATTGGCGATGATCATTACGATAAAACATGGCTGGATGAACAAAGCATTGCTTGGGCAACGGCGGCAGGTTCGTCCACGATTTCAGTGGTGGAATATATCTTGGCAAGTTTATTGGAGATGCAATCGCAAGATCGGGTGGATTTTAAAACGATGTCGTTGGGTATTGTGGGTGTGGGTCGGATTGGCAGTTTACTGGCGCATATCTGTGAGCGTTTGGGGATTCATGTCTTACGCAATGATCCACCTCGCCAGCGGTGCGAAGGCAAACACGATTTTGTAAGCTTGGATGAACTACTCAAACAAGCAGATGTCATCACTTTGCACACGCCATTGATTCGAGAAGGTGATGATAAAACAGAACAACTATTTGATAGTAAAACGTTGGCATATTTTCAAGGGACAGGCATCATCAATGCAGCGCGTGGGCAGTGTGTGAACAATAAGGCATTGGTGGACTGGCTTCATGCTGATAAGAAGCATTGGGGTGTGATGGATTGTTGGCAACATGAACCCAATATATTGCAGGAACTTTTAGCCCACCCCCAATGTATGTTGGCAACACCGCATATTGCAGGGCATTCCTTGGATGGAAAAGCTGCCAACACCCAGTATATTTACAAAGCGTTATGTAAGCATTTGGATATTGAAGAAACATGGGATATGGAGGCGGCTTTACCTGCGGTGGTTTGTATCTCGGATGAAAATGAACCGTGGGATGTTTTGATGCATCGCTTTTATCCGATTCAACAGGATAGTGAAGCACTCAAAGCCATCGCTTCATTGGATGATACTGAACGTGGCAAGCAGTTTGTGCATTTGCGCCGCCATTACCCGATTCGCCGCAGGTGGGTGAAACAATCCATGAAAGCAAAAGCCCTGTTTGAAGGAGTGTAAGATATGCAACATGATGATTATTTGGTATGGATGGATTTGGAAATGACAGGTTTAGAGCCTAAAACCGATACGATTCTTGAAATAGCCACCATCATTACCGATAGCGAACTCCATACCATCGCGGAAGGTCCAAACCTGGTGGTGCATCAACAAGAATCGGTGTTGGCTGGCATGGATGAGTGGTGTACACAACATCATGCGGATTCGGGCTTGAGTGATCGGGTGCGACAATCCGCGCTTTCCATGCAGGATGCGGAGCAAAAAACCCTTGATTTTATTGCCCAATATGTGAAAAAAGGCACATCCCCATTGTGTGGTAATTCCATTCATCAAGACCGCCGTTTTTTGGTGCCTTATATGCCAACCTTGGAAGCTTATTTTCATTACCGTAATATTGATGTGAGTACGGTCAAAGAATTGAGTCGCCGCTGGTATCCTAAATTGGAACTACCCAAGAAAAAAGAAGAACACCTCGCATTGGCCGATATTCGTGAATCCATTGCGGAGTTGAAATTTTATCGTCAGCAGATTTTTGTGCGGAGTGAATCAATATGAAAGCGATGATCGTTGCAACAACGGGTACAAGTGATGTTCTCAAACAGTTTGATGTTGAAAAACCACACATCACTGAACCCAATCAAGTCTTGGTGCAGGTGTTTGCTGCTAGTGTCAACCCGATTGATACCAAGTTGCGCGCCAAAGGCTTATATTTTCCTGAACAATACCCTGCCATTTTGGGTTGTGATGCAGCGGGGGTGGTGGAAGCTGTGGGCGAGGGTGTCACGCAATTTCAGGTCGGTGATCCTGTCTATTATTGTTATGGTGGTTTGGGGCAGCGCTTGAATGAAAAAAGTGCAGGGAACTATGCGGAATATGCCCTTGTACCCGAACATTTTCTCGCATCCAAACCTGAATCATTGGGTTATTTGCAAGCGGCAGCTGCGCCGTTGGTATTTATTACAGCATGGGAAGCCTTGTTTGATCGCGCGCGTGTACGTGCAGGGCAAAAAGTCTTTATTCAGGGTGGCACAGGTGGTGTGGGTCATGTTGCCATTCAATTGGCAACCATTGCAGGCTGTGAAGTAGCGACGACTGCCAGCAATGAAGATAAATCTAAGTTTGCGCGTGATTTGGGTGCTGATTATGTGATTGATTATGCCCATGAAGACATAGAACAAGCCTTGTTATCTTGGACAGGAGGACACGGTGTGGATGTGATCTTTGATACGGTAGATAGCAGCAATATCAACACACTGATTCCTGCTATGAATCATTATGCACAATATGTCAGCCTGTTACAGTTACCTGATGATGTGGATTATAAAGCGTTACGCTTAAAAAATATTTCACTATCTCAAACATTGATGTTGACACCGATGGTCTTTGATTTGAAAGAAGATGCGCAACGGCAAGCCGCTATTTTGGAGCAATGTGGGCAATTTATGGATGAAGGAAAGTTGAACATTCATGTATCCAAGATATTAGCCCTAGAAGATGTCGCACAAGCCCATGATTTGATTGAAGAAGGGCATACACAAGGAAAAATAGTCTTGGCCATTGCTGGTGATGAAGCGGTTGAATAGTTTTTTGTTTGTATGAAAGCTTATGCACTGAAACGCTTACTGGGCATGATTCCCCTGCTTTTGGGCATTACCATGATTTCCTTTGCCATGATGCACCTCGCCCCAGGTGAACCTGCGGTGACAGGGCAAGCGTTTAACCCTAAGGTATCCTCACAAGATATTGAACGTCTTCGCACGTATTATGGTTTGGATCAACCACTTTATGAACAATATTGGCACTGGCTGAAACGTCTGGCGGTGTTGGATTTTGGTGAATCTTTTTCGGATGACCATCGTCCCGTTTTGGATAAAATCATGGAGCGTTTGCCTGTAACCTTATGGATCAATATTTTGGCGATGGCGGTGATTCTTTTGGTGGCAATTCCGATGGGTGTGTTGAGTGCTGTGCGGCAAGATTCTTGGCTGGATCGTGGTTTAACGGTGTTTGTATTTCTTGCCTTTGCCATGCCATCCTTTTGGCTGGGTTTGTTATTGATGATGTATTTGGGTGTGAACTTAAATTGGTTGCCGATTTCAGGTATCCATGATTACAGTTGGCAACAGATGAGTTTTTGGCAGCAGCAAGCGGATTTTTTCAAACATTTGATACTCCCTGTATTTATCTCAGCCATTGGCGGTTTGGCAGGCATGAGCCGCTTTATGCGCACAGGCATGTTGGAGGTGATTCGTGCCGATTATATCACCACAGCAAGAGCCATGGGCGTGCCTGAAGGCTCAATTCGTTATCGTTTGGCGTTGAAAAATGCGATTCTTCCTGTCATTACACTCTTGGGTTTATCTATTCCTGGATTGATTGGTGGGTCTGTGATTGTGGAATATTTGTTTTCGTTACCAGGTATGGGGCGTTTGTTTTATGAAGCCATTTTGGCGCGGGATTATACTGTGGTGATGGGGATTACCGTGATGGGGGCTGTGTTGACCTTATTGGGCAATTTTTTTGCGGATTTATCCTATGCTTGGGCTGATCCACGTATTCGGCACGCCGCATGATGGCACGCTTAAAAGAACAGCCTTTGATGCTATTGGGTGCTTTGATTGTGTTAAGCATTTCTTTACTGGCAGTGTTTGCGCCTTGGCTTGCACCCTATGATCCCACGCATATTGATGTGCGTAGTATTTTGTTAGCCCCCTCATGGGAACACTGGTGTGGTACAGATACATTGGGGCGTGATGTCTTTTCACGCATGTTGTACGGCGCACGCATCTCCTTGGCAGTGGGCTTTGTAGCCGTGGGTTTATCCATGTTGATTGGTGTGGCACTCGGGGCTTGGGCAGGTTATGCAGGCGGCAAAGTGGATACCATGATGATGCGTTTAACCGATATGGTGCTTTGTTTTCCCACATTCTTTTTGATTTTAGCAGTCATTGCTTTTTTAGAACCATCCATTTGGAATATTATGATTGTCATTGGCTTGACCTCATGGATGGGTGTGACGCGTTTGGTGCGGGCGGAATTTTTATCATTGAAAGGACGAGAATTTATTTTAGCAGCCAAAAGCTTGGGCGTGTCTCCGCTACGTTTGATTTGGAAGTACTTACTGCCCAATGCGATGGGGCCCATCATGGTGTCGGCGGTGTTGGGCGTTGCTGGTGCAGTGTTGGTGGAATCAGGCTTGTCTTTTTTGGGTTTGGGTGTGCAACCGCCTGACCCATCATGGGGCAATATTTTAACCGATGGTAAAGATAATATTCAACTGGCTTGGTGGTTGTCACTTTATCCAGGATTGGCGATTTTATTCACAGTCTTGGGTTATAATTTGCTTGGTGAAGGTTTAAGGGATGTTTTTGACCCTAAAATGAAACCATAGTGTCTAAAATATTGGATGATGAAGCCTATATGCGTCAAGCTTTAGAACAGGCTAGCTTGGCAGCGGAACAAGGTGAAGTGCCTGTGGGTGCCGTGCTGGTGTTGGCAAATGCTCAGGTGTTTAAGGCTCATAATGCTCCCATTTCTCAACATGATGTATCTGCTCATGCTGAAATTCAGGTGATGCGTGAAGCCTGCCAAAGCATAGGGAATTATCGTTTGCCTGGCGCGCAGTTGTTTGTCACCTTAGAGCCGTGTTTGATGTGTGCGGGTGCGATGATTCATGCACGCATTCAACGTGTGGTGTTTGCAGCATCCGAACCCAAGACAGGCGCGGTGCATTCTTTGTATCAAGTGTTATCGGATACGCGCTTGAATCATCAGCCTGAAGTGATCGCTGGCGTACTTCAAGAAGAAGCATCCACACAATTGAAACATTTTTTTAAAGTAAGACGAAAAGCAAAAAAACACGCTAATTTTATTTGACTGATGTTACGCACTCGGTCATCCGATGCTTCCACCTGCTCGTCATACCCGAAATATTTTATCGGGAATCTATCCATAGACCCTCGATACAAGCATTTGAGGGTGAGTGCGCTCGTGAATGGTCGCAATAAGTGTGGTTTAAGTCCACACCGAGGTATGCCATAGACCTCGTAGCTGAAAGTAACTGCGTCATCGCGAGGTGGAGAGCAACTGGAAGCGAAATGACAGTCCGCAGTAAAGCGAACCTGTTTCGGCAGTGTGAAATGGCGAGCCTGCTCACTCATGGCGAAGCCTGTAAAAGCACCGTAAGCGTTGAGCGTGGTGAATCAAACGACTTATGGATTTCATGATGTGGTTGAGGGCGGAATGTCAGGGATGTTGTGACAGATAAGCGAGGAGAGCTGCATATCTGTGATGTGATATGTAGCAGTCAGAGCCTTCATA
>JAUZQO010000036.1 GCA_030950925.1 Mariprofundaceae bacterium | reverse complement strand
CTTCCTGTATTTCAACGCTTGTTCACACAATTACAACTTGACCCTCGTTTGTTGGATGCTTTGGTTGATTGGATGGATGCCGATAGCATACCTTTTGGCTATGCTGGCGCAGAAGATGATAGTTATTTTGATAAGCCTTACAGTGTCAAAAATGCTACTTTGGATCGCTTTCAAGAATTGCGTATGATTCGAGGCTTTGATGCGGTCACGGTGCAAGCGTTAAAGGGAAGTTTGCGGGTTTGGCAGCGGCGATTGGGCGCTTTTAGCCGTATCAATGTCAATACTGCACAAAAAGAGGTCTTGCTTGCGATGTTCCCCTTGATGAATGATGCAGATTTTCAAGAACTCATGCTTAACCGTCCTTACAAACAATTGACCACACTGCAACAAGCCACTTGGGCGAAAGGTGTAAAAGCGCAAAACATGTTTTCCCGCTTGAGTGTGACGAGTGATGTTTTTATCGTGAAAACGCATGCTATCTTTGGTCGCGCAGACCGAACCGAAGCGTTTGGATTGGCTCGCCAAGGTACAAAACTGACGTGGTTATGGCGTGAACGTATCCTTTGGCAAGCGCCGACCACCTCAATCAACAAGGCAGGACAACTATGACCCATTCCCCATTGCTTTCTTTGAGTTGGCATCATGATTCCATCGCTTGGAAAATCAGTGATAGTAGCCTATCGCTATCTGATGATGCCATCCATGATGATGCTGGTTTACCTGAACTTGCTGATGCAAACATACATGTGGAGCATGTTTATTTGCCGATGGAGGCGATGCTTTCTCGTGCCGTCCAATTTCCTTTTTCATCACCTGTCTTGGTTGATGCCGACATGCTGTTTCAAATGCTCAATGATGATGTGGATGCCAAAACTGAGGATTGGTGGCTGGCTTGGCACCTTAAACCCTGCCAAGATGGTGTGGCTGGCATGGTCTTTGGTATGCCCGAAACTTGGCGAGAATCCATGCAGAATCATGAGCATTGGGGACAAGCCAAAGTCATCGTGGTGGATGGCTATGAACGTTTACAAACGTATGTTGAACAAGGCACAGCCGCAGCCGTGGTGAGCCAAGATGCCGAAGGTTTGTTTTTTGGTTTTTTTGATGGTGAAGCTTGGCGAGGTATGCGCCGACTCAATGCTTTAACATGGCAAGCAAGCGAACAAATAGAACTCATGAAATCACTGGAAGCCATGGGCTTTGATGCACAACAGCATGCTGTGATCGGCATTGCCAGCGAAGCGATATGGCAGAATTTTCGCGATGAAACATGGCAGCTTGAGGGTGACACATGGGAAAGCCTGCCGACGCGGCATGAAGCCAACCTTGCACGGTCTCAAATTTCACCCAGTGCGTTAAATTTTCGTCATGGACGCTGGAGTCCGCAACAAGTTTGGCAGCGTTGGTCTTTTTGGCAGCGTAGTGTGATGCTGATGCTTGCTTCACTCATGATTTGGTTTGCAGGGACTTGGTATCAATTGAATCAACTGGATACGGCATTGCAAGATCAACAAGCGCGTATTGTCGCTGCATTTCATGAGGGCTTACCGCAAGCGCCTGTGATGTTGGATGCCTTGGCACAATTAAAGCAAGCCGCAGGCGGTGATACAAGCCAAGTCGATACGCATTTTTTATCTGATTTGGAATATATTGGCAGGGTCTATCAAACGCAGATATGGCAATTGAATGCGCTATCTTTGCGTGATGGTCAAACCAATATGACAGGCAGTGTGCCATCCCTTGAGCAGCTCAATAAAATTCAAGCAGCCCTACAGGAAGAACTCAAACAAGAGGTGCGTATCGTGGATACTCAAATGGCAAAAAATCATGTCTCTTTTAGGCTGACATGGTGAAACACGCGATGAAACAATTTTCTTTTTCTTTCTTGCATGATGTTTGGCAAGGGCGTGTATTGCCTTATTATCAACAGTTAGCCGAACGGGAGCAACGCCTTGTTGTTTGGGCTTCTGTGCTTGTCCTGTTGATGGTGTTGGTTTTTGGTATGATTTTACCACTGAATGATGCCCTGCATAACAAAGAAGCGTTACTTTCAGGTTTGCAGCAACAAGCCGAAGAAGCTGAACAACTGGCGCAACACATTTTAAAAAAAGGTGTGAAAAAACCACGTGGAAGCATCATGACAGTGGTGGATCAACAAGCCCGCGCTCAAAAAGTTCGCCCCTTTATCACCAGTTTGCGCCCTCAACTGGGCGGAGATAAACCACGCCTTTGGATTCAAATGAAACAAGCCCCTTATGCGGCAAGCGTTAAATTTTATGAAGCCTTGGCAAAGCAAGGCATTCACATTGTGCAAATCAAATGGCAAAAAACACCGATACTTGGCATGGTGAATGTGCAAGCGGTGGTGCAATAGATGATGACTAAAACATCGGATAGTTTTTCTTGGCGGATTTTATGGGCGGTGTTTGGCATGGGCTTGTTTGTCTTTATTGCCATACGTTGGGATGTTACACCTTGGTTGCGCCAAAAAATCGACACTGCCATTGCGCAACAACATCTTGATTTAACGTATCGCTCATTGGAACGGCATGGTTTGCATATCACCTTGCATCAGGTGCAATTCAAAGATCCGCGTATGCCTCAAACCTTGCTTCTTGATGATGTGGACGTATCCCCTGATGTTCTGCCTTTGTTACATGGAAAAATATCGGCACATGTCCATATTCAGAATGATTTTATGGATATTAAAAGCCTACTTAGCTTCAAAAACAATCAATTGGATGTGAAAGATTTGGATGCCTCGTTGGATGTCGCAGCCATACAAACATGGCTGGCACTGCCCTTACCAGCCCATGCACAAGGTCAGCTTCATCTTGACGGTTCTTTAACAATGGATGTTTATAGCGGTATACCCCAATCCACTGATTTAACCGCACATTGGCAACAGGCAGGCATCCATATGATGTCACAACAGTATCCTTTGGGTGATTATACGTTGAAAACCAAGATGATTGAGCAAAATATTCAATGGCATATCATGGGTGGAAAAGAGCTTATGGTACAGGGGGAAGGTTCGACACACATCGCAACAACGCCTTTACCTCAATGGGAATTACAAGGAAATATCAAGATTCAAGCAGAAAAAAGTTCACCATTGGCTACATTTTTAACAGATTCTGAACGACACCTCAAGCTATCTGGAAATATTGGACATCCACAATGGCAATTTTAATCATTCAAATGATCAGACTTTTTATTCCACATCCAATCATGAATCTGGGATTCAGGTTTATATCCGCTGACCAGTGTCAGTAATAGTTCACGAATTGTTTGTACATCAAAATCTTGAGAAGACTTTTCCATCTTTTCTAGCAAGGGTTTTAGCTTTTCCCATGCCAGCATCTCTTCATTGGCACGCATAATCAATGGGTGTTCTGTACCTTCCACATTGTCACCAATCAATAATTCTTCGTAAAGTTTTTCACCAGGACGCAAACCAGTTTCCTCAATGAGAATATGACCATCAGGGTGTTCCAGCGTTTTTTCACGCAAACCACTCAAGGCAATCATTTTGCGCGCCAAATCAATAATACGCACAGGCTCACCCATATCCAACACAAAGACATCTCCACCTTCAGCCATCGCACCTGCTTGAATCACCAATTGCGATGCTTCTGGAATGGTCATAAAATATCGCGTGATGTTTTTATGCGTCAGGGTGATGGGTCCACCACGTTTGATTTGCTCTCGAAACAGCGGCACAACCGAACCCGATGATCCCAATACATTGCCAAAACGAACCATCGAAAAACATGTGGTGCTGCTTTGGGTATCCAAGGCTTGCAACACCAGTTCAGCACAACGCTTGGTCGCTCCCATGACATTGGTGGGGCGCACCGCTTTATCTGTGGAAATCAACACAAATCGTTCCACTCCTGTTGCCATGGCCGCTTGCCCCATGTGAAGTGTACCGATGATATTGTTAAGAATGGCTTCAATAGGATTACATTCAACCAAGGGCACATGCTTATAAGCCGCAGCATGATAAATGGTTTGCACAGCAAAACTGGAGCAAAT
>JAUZQO010000035.1 GCA_030950925.1 Mariprofundaceae bacterium | reverse complement strand
CGGTCACTATCGATGCTTGCGCCGCTGTTACAGGAACTTGGGGCGTGGTTTGAGCGGTCACTATCGATGCTTGCGCCGCTGTTACAGGAACTTGAGGCGTGGGTTGAGCGGTCACTGTCGATGCTTGCGCCGCTGTTACAGGAACTTGTGGCGTGGTTTGAGCGGTCACTCTCGATGCTTGCGCCGCTGTGACTGGATCTTGGGGCTTGGTTTGAGCGGTCACTTTCGATGCTTGCGCCGCTGTTACCGGATCTTGGGGCGTGGTTTGAGCGGTCACTTTCGATGCTTGCGCCGCTGTTACAGGAACTTGAGGCGTGGTTTGAGCGGTCACTATCGATGCTTGTGCCGCTGTTACGGGAACTTGGGGCGTGGTTTGAGCGGTCACTATCGATGCTTGCGCCGCTGTTACAGGAACTTGAGGCGTGGCTTGAGCGGTCACTGTCGATGCTTGCGCCGCTGTTACAGAAATTTGAGGTGTGGTTTGAGCCTGTAAATCTACAAAATAGTTGCCTTTAACTTGACCTTTCACCGCTTCTGGATCTATTTGACTTGCAACTGCCGCTTGCACCGCTGTTACAGGAACTTTAGGCGTAGTTTCAGCGGTAATTTGAGTCTGTAAAGCTACAAAAACTTTTTCTTTAGTTTGAACTTTCACCGCTTCTGGAGCTATTTGACTTGCAACTGCCACTTGCACCGCTGTTACAGGAATTTTAGGCGTGGTTTCAGCCTGTAAAGCTACAAAATCTTTCCCTTTAAATTGAGCTTTAACAATTTCTGGGCTTATTAAACCTGTTGCTGTCTGGGCTACAGCCACTGTATTTCCCATAGGTAGTACATGGGAAAATTGAGTCTTTGTAGATCCACCACCCACAACTTTTTTCTGCGTTACATCCACCACTTTATTTTCAGAAACTGGAGAAAGGTGTTTTTGAATGGTCTTCATCAAACTTGCAAACACACCTTTCTTTGCATCAGGTGTTGAAGCAACGGACTCCCTTTTCTGTGAAGTCGATGAAGTTGGGGGAAGTTGGGGTAGTGGATTCATCATGCCAGCTGTAAAGCAGGTGCCATGCCAGAGAATAACATTCTATATTACAACCATTTAGCTGTATTAAAAAATATTCCTGCGGCAGAATCTACCCCTCCTAAGTGGCAATATTTTCCTCAACAAGCACAACAAGCTTACATCAGAACACGTTCCACACCCCCCGACTTCACTTTATCGACAAAATTATTTTCCCAATCATCGCCATACATCTGTTTGGCAAGCTCCACCACAATATAGTCCGCTTCTACCCCACTTTCACCTTCCAAACGACTCAAGCCTTGCAAACATGATGGGCATGAGGTGAGAATCTTTTGTTTTTCATCACCTTGTTCCGCCAACTTATCATGCGTGATTTGCATGGACTCTTCTTTGCGCGAACGAATTTTCCCTGCAATCTCAGGATGTGCAACAGCCAACGTACCAGCCTCACCGCAACAATCGGGAGACTCCAAAGAAGGTTGAGATAACAAACTTTCAATCACAACTTCAGAGCCATGCCGTTTCAATGGCGTGTGGCAGGGCTCGTGGTACATATATTGCACGCCTTCCGCCTGTTCCACTTTCACACCTTGTTCCATTAAGTATTCATGAATATCAATCAAGGGCGCATCAGGAAATACTTCTTCCAAGTGATAACGTGTCAATTGATCGTAACAGGTACCACACGAGACAATCACCGCTTCAAAATCAAGGTAAGACAGCGCATTTTTCATACGATGAAACAATACGCGGTTGTCATAGGTAATTTTATCCCCTTTTTCATGATCTCCCGATGCAGTGCTGGGATAACCACAACATAAATACGATGGAGGCAGCACCACATTCACACCCAAATCATACAACATGGCTTGCGTCGCCAAACCGACTTGTGAAAACAAACGCTCTGAACCACAGCCTGGAAAATAAAACACAGCACGATTCTTAGCGCGTGTGACATCGCGTAAAATAGGAATCATATTTTTATCACGCGATTCGATGCCCAAACGTTGACGTGTTGTACCCAAAGGTAAACTGGGCAAAGGGCGTTCCACAAAATTAATAATCTGTGCCTGAATACCATCCAAGTTCCTTTTGGCAGCAGGTATTTTTTGAATCAAGCCCACTTTTTTTGCCATACTGTGCAACAAACGATGCCCTGCATAACCCCAGCGAATCACCACTTCGCGCATCAAGCGCACAGCGTCAGGTTGCTGAATGAGCAAAAATGCCATGGATAATTTCGCACCGATATTAAAACGCGCCTGTCCTTTATCTTTCAATAAAGCACGCATTTTTTCAGTCACTTCACCAAAATCAATATTCACAGGGCATGGTGCTTCACATTTATGACAAATCGTACAGTGATCTGCCACATCATGCAGTTCATCAAAAAATTCAAATGAAATGCCAGATCCCGTTTGTGATTCATACAAAAAAGCTTCAATAATAGAGCCTGATGCCTGAATTTTATTGCGTGGTGAATACAGCATATTGGCGCGCGGAAAATGTGTATTACACACAGGCTTACATTTACCACAACGCAAACAAGGAGAAATTTCTTCTGATAACTCCGTTAAATCCGCCGCTTCCATAATCACGGCTTCATGTTCCAACAGGTTAAAGCTTGGCGTATAGGTTAAACTTAAATCCAAATCAGGCTTAAGTTTACCACGGTTAAATAAGTCATGCGGATCAACCCGATCAAGATAGGCAGCACTCTCTTTGAGTACATCAGCATTCATATAAGCCAACTTGGTGATACCAATGCCATGCTCACCTGAAATCACACCACCCAAGGCTTCCGCTTTCGCCATCACCTTTTCCACCACATGATGTGCCTTACGCATCATCATATAGTCATTGGAATTGACGGGGATATTGGTGTGAACATTACCATCACCCGCATGCATATGGGTTGCCACCACAACACGCCCCGACAACACTTTCTGATGAATGCTTTTAATACCCTCAATCAATGTTGTGTTACCACGCAAACGATCCAAAATGGGCCGTTGCACCTCATGTTTATAGGAAATACGCACATCACCACGTTGAATCACACGAAACAAGGATTCCGTTTTCTTATATGCCACACCCTCGATTAAATCAGCCACATCAGCAGCAGGCTCATTCAACGCTTTCAGCATACGCCGCCAATTGCTTTGGGCAGCGACCACCACCTGCAAACATTCCGATATTTTATCTTCCAAAAACAGATCATCTTCCAATGATAATTCTTGACGTACCAATAAATCATCCACACGCAAACGTTGCTTAGTTTGCACCAAATAATCATGCAATGCATTGACAATATCGATTTTATTGGCAATGGAATTTTCAATATTCAACAATTCGATATAATCGTTGTATTCAGATAAACGGGGTAAAGGAATCACCACATCTTCATTCATTTTGAAGGCACGTGTGTGCTTGGCAATCGCTGCCATACGTCCACGATCACCCCAAAAACGCCCGCGATCTGATTTGGATATGGCAACAAAACCTTCACCATTGCCTTGTGAAGTCAGGCGACAAATATCAGAGCATGCTTGTGCTACCTGTGATTCATCATCACCCGATACATCAATCAACAACACCACACGCGGACGCTCACGGCGCGTGGATTTACTCACATAATCAATGGCTTTCACATATTTTTCATCAAAATGTTCAAAACCTTCTAAAAAGGTGCCATCCATCGCGTCCACATGTTTTTTGATGCCAACTAAGGCTTGGGTCGCATCATCAAGCAATTGCCCAAAAAACTCACAACATACGGTACGTGTGACATCATAAGCGCGATGCAAAATAAACGTCGCTTCCGTGATAAAACCATCCGTGCCTTCTTTTTGAATCCCTGGCAGACCACCCATGGCTTTTCGTGTGACATCTTTCCCCAAACCTTCGCGGCGAAAAATTGATCCTTCGAGGGTTAACACTTCATCTGAAATCACACTACTATCATCACTGGACGTACGAAGTAATTGAAAGCTAACCGATGCCTCATCATGAATTTTACCCATATTATGGTTCAAGCGCGTCACTTCAAGCCAGTTACCATCAGGTGTGACCATTTTCCAACTTAACAGGTTATCAAGGCATGTACCCCAAATAACGGCATGCTTACCACCTGCATTGGAAGCCACGTTTCCTCCAATGGTGCACGCCCAAAGGCTGGTCGGATCGGTAGCGAACACATGCGGTTTGGCAGCTTCCATCACCTTGCCCGTGACTGCGCCTGCCAAGGCTGTAATGGTTTCCACCTCACCTTGTTGACCAATATTTTGTTTTTTCACAGTATCAATACGGTCAAATTTTTCGATATTGATCATCACTGCATTGTTCGATAATGGTACAGATCCACCGCACAAACCTGTGCCACCACCACGCGGTATCACAATCAAATCCAAGGCTTGAACGGTTCGAATCAATCCAGGTAATTCATCAGGATTATCAGGGGTGACCACACAAAAGGGGTG
Source organism: Mariprofundaceae bacterium (assembly GCA_030950925.1). Classification (GTDB taxonomy): domain Bacteria; phylum Pseudomonadota; class Zetaproteobacteria; order Mariprofundales; family Mariprofundaceae. Next base: position 61,526 of record JAUZQO010000035.1, on the reverse strand, counting down.
GTGCGAACGCCAGTCCGTCGCATCGGTGGCATGATGGGTTAAGGTAAACGCATCAAAATGAATGTTGTTACGGTGCGTGTGCTTGGCAAGCGCGCGCTTGGCTTGGCGACGTTTCTTGGGTTCATCATCAAACCACGCATAAAAAGATTCCAACATGCGCTCAGTGCATGCAGCCACCTTGGTTGCGCGTTGATTATCTTGCGCACCATCCAAAATACGTTGCAAGCGGGCTTGATGCCGTTTACGCATTTTTTTCAGGCGCTTGCCATGCTCCAATAGGTCATTTTTGAGGAACACATTGCGTTCAATCACCCAAACATCGCCCAGAATATCAAACAACATACGGGCTGAACTGCCTGTACGCCGCTGTTTTCTCAAGACATTGAGATCATCCCAAATTTCATCACCCAAGAAACGTTTGACGATTTCACGGTCTGAATAAGAGGTATAGTTATAAGGTATTTCACGAATGTTTTCAGGCACAAATTACTCCAAAAGCAAGCATGGTCTTTCAAAAAAGGCGCAGTCTACTGAAAACGCATGAAAAAAACTTAAATACCCACAAAATCATCCACATCAATGGCATAGCGAACCGCCTTGGCTTTGCTCACCAGTAAGCTCACTTCTTTCTTGCTCAACACACCTTGTTCACACAAATCTTGCTGATTTTCTTCTGTAAAATGAATGCCTTGCTGGCGTAATCGCTGTTCCACAGGCGCTGCCTTTAAGCTCAAACGCAAGGCATATTCCAAACATCCTGTGATATGCTCTGCCTCTGTATTTTCATCCAAACCAGACAACCAAGCCTCCCGTGCTTGACTCGATGTTTGCAATTGTAAAGCAAGACTTGTTGCAAGTTGATCACTGGGCTTATGCAAACCTCGCCCCAATGGGAACACCCAAAGCTTGAGTTTCAGGCGCATCCAACAAGGCAGTGAAAGTGTATGGATCACATCATACAATGCCTCTTGCACCTGATACAAACTCCACTGACATGCCCAAGTCGCCACTGTTTCATCATGTTTAGGGCAACCATCATCTTCAAAGTGCTTGATGGTTGCAGAAGCCATATACATATAACCCAAAGCATCAGCAAAACGTCCTGACAACATCTCTTTACGTTTCAATGTTCCGCCCAAGCGCATCAATGCCACATCAGATAACACTGCAAATGATGCAGAAAAACGAGCCAATTGTTGGGCATACGGTTTGAGCGCGCCCTGAATGGGAACTTGCAGCCAACGGCTTGTGATACCCAAGCTAAATGAACGCAAAATATTTTGGGCAAAGTGCCAAGCATGCTCTTGCAACAACACATCAAAAAGTTCGATATCATCATGTTCCATCGCTTCCATTTCTGATTGCAAAAACGGATGACATCGCACAATTCCTTGCCCAAAAATCATCAAGCTTCGGGTCAAAATATTCGCACCTTCAACTGTGATACCAATGGGGATAGTTTGGTACATGGCTGCCAAATAATTGGATGATCCCATGCAAATACCACGACCACCATGCACATCCATGCCATGATTGATCACCGTGCGCATGGATTCAGTCAGATAATATTTGGAAATTGCCGTCAACACAGATGGTCGTTCACCTTGATCCAGAATCGATACCATCAACAAACGTGTGGCATCCATGGCATAACTTCGACCTGCAATCTCTGCTAACACCGTTTGAACACCTTCAAAATCACCAATCGAACAGTGAAATTGCTCGCGAATGTACGCATAAGCACCCGTAGTTTGTGCCACCCGCTTGGCAGCGCCCACGCTCAATGCTGGCAACGAAATGCCACGCCCCACAGCCAGACGTTCCACCAACATTTGCCAACCCTTACCAATATAAGCCGCGCCCCCAATCAACCAGTGCATGGGAATAAACACATTCTCACCAGAATTGGGGCCATTCATAAACGCTGCACCCATGGGGTTGTGTCGCCTGCCAATATTGATGCCTTGGGTATCGGTGGGAATCAAGGCGCAAGTCATGCCCAAATCTTCATCCTCACCCAACAAACCATCGGGGTCATAGGCATGAAATGCCAAGCCCAACAACGTCGCTATTGGCCCTAAGGTGATATAACGTTTTTCCCAATTCAAACAAAACCCCAAGACTTCTTCGCCTTCAAACATTTGACGACATACCACGCCTGTATCGGTCATGGCTGTGGCATCAGAGCCTGCAACGGGGCTGGTCAACGCAAAACAAGGCATCTCTGCTCCCGTAGCCAAACGGGGTAAATAATGGGCTTGTTGCGCATCGGTACCATACGCCAAAAGCAACTCGGCAGGTCCCAGTGAGTTGGGTACCATCACTGTCACCGCAGCCGAAAGTGAGCGACTGGAAATTTTCTGAATCACTTGCGAGTGCGCATAGGCTGAAAAACCTAGCCCACCATATTCACAAGGGATAATCATACCAAAAAATCGATTTTCTTTGAGGTACTGCCAACACTCAGGTGTTAAATCGTGACGTTCATGGATGATATGCCAATCATCCAACATCGAACACAATGTCGTGACTTCACCATCAAGAAAAGATTGTTCGGCTTCGCTGAGCTGGTTCTTCGGAACCTTCAACAACATCTGCCAATCGGGATGACCAGAAAATAATTCAGCATCCCAATGCGTGGTTCCTGAAGCCATGGCTTCTTTTTCTGTTTGGGAAATCGGCGGCAACATCTTTTTCAAACGATGAAACAATGGTGTACTAAGATACTTCTGTCGCCATGCATGTGCATGTAAAGAAAGCAACAACATAGCCAACACAAGCATCAAAAACCACCCTAGAACACTCGGAATAATACCTGTCCAAACCAACAGCACTGCACTGCCCAGCAACCCCACTGTCCACTGCTTTAACGATGCATCATGCATACGCACAACCGCAACCCCAATAACCAACACATAAAGACATAGAAAAATCCATTGCCACATGGTGAAACCTCCTTATTTTGAATCGCGCTCACGCGTTTATTCATGCATGAAGTGACCGCCATCTCTAAACGCCTGTCGGACTTAAAGCATATACAAGCTTGATAGCCCTATTTATCAAGCTTAGTTAAGCTTCGCCGATGTCTTTCTCACCTTTTGTCCATCTCCACAACCACTCCGATTACTCACTGCTTTCTGCCATGAGCAGTATCAATGGTTTATTGAGTAAAACGGTTGAGATGCAACAACCTGCCATTGCCCTGACCGATTATGGTAATTTATTTGGTGCGATTGCATTTTATTCTCAAGCACTCAAGGCCGGTGTAAAACCCATCATGGGCTGTGAATTGTTTGTCTGTGATGATTACCAACAACGTGTATCTACAGGCCCACGTTCACCACGTTATGGTCAAATTGTATTGTTGGCACGCAATGAAACAGGTTGGAAGAACCTTTTAAAACTGGCTTCTATCGGTTATTTGGAAGGTTTTTACTACAAACCACGCATCGACAAGGCTTTGTTGCGTCAATATGGACAAGGTTTGATTGCCCTATCCAGTGGCATCAACGGCGAAATTGAGCAAGCCTTACAAAAAGGTAATGATGATGTGGCACGCGAACTGGCACTTGAATATCAAGATATTTTTAATCAAGAGCAAGGTGAAGCACCCTGTTTTTTCATTGAACTTCAACGTCATGGCATTCCTGCGCAAAATATTATCAACGATAAAATCATCCAACTCGCAGACAGCCTCGATATTCCATTGGTTGCTTCCAACAACACCCATTTTGAACAAAGTGACGATTTCAATGCCTTTGAAGCATTACTGGCGATTCGAGACAACCGAACTTTGGATGATAATGTCGCCGAAGGCTTTAACCCAGAGTTTCATCTTAAATCCTCAGCAGCCATGCAAACTTTGTTTAAAGATCTACCGCAAGCATTAGAAAACACCCTGAATATCGCGCAACGCTGCAACATTGATTTGCAGTTTGGACAATACAAACTGCCCGATTTTCAAACGCCCGATAACATGGATTTAGCCGATTATATGTGCCAAGTGGCACAAAAGGGGCTGGATATTCGTTGGCCAGCTATTCTTGCAGGCAAAGCTGATGCAGACCGTGGCGAATATGATGCAAGGCTTCGCTTTGAATTGGGCATTATCAATCAAATGGGCTTCCCAGGTTACTTTTTGATTGTTGCTGATTTTATCAAGTGGTCAAAAGAGCAAGGCATCCCTGTTGGGCCAGGGCGTGGTTCAGGTGCTGGTTCTTTGGTGGCTTATGCCATGTTGATTACCGATCTCGATCCCATCAAATATGGTTTATTATTTGAACGTTTTTTAAACCCTGAACGCATTTCCATGCCTGATTTTGATATTGATTTCTGTATGTCTCGCCGTGAAGAAGCCATTCGTTATGTCACAGATAAATATGGTGAAGAAAAAGTCTCTCAAATTATCACCTTTGGCGCAATGAAAGCCAAAGCGGTGATTCGTGATGTCGGGCGTGCCTTGGGGCTTGAACTAAGCAAGGTCAATATGGTTGCCAAGCTGATTCCCGATGAGCTTAAAATGACGCTTGCCAAAGCCGAAGAGCAAGAGGAGCGGCTTGCCAAACTTATTCAAGACGATGATGAAGTGGCACGTTTGTTTGATTTGGCGCGCAAGCTGGAAGGCAAACATCGCAATGCTGGCACGCATGCTGCGGGCGTGGTCATTGGTAAAGATGCCCTTGTTGAAAATGCACCGTTATTCAAAATCACGGGAGCAGAATCCAAAGTTGTGCAGTGGGATATGGGTAGTTCTGAAAAGATGGGCTTGATTAAGTTCGACTTTTTGGGTCTTAAAACCCTCACAGTTATTGATTTGGCGTGTCGTTTGGTACATCAACAACAAGGCTGCCAAGATTTTGATATTTCACGCATTCCAATGCATGATCTTGCAAGTTTCAAACTCATGCAACGCGGACAAACCAAAGCCGTATTTCAAGTGGAATCACAAGGTATGCGTGAGCTTTTAACCGAACTCAAGCCCGATTGTTTTGAAGATATTATTGCACTGGTGGCACTGTATCGCCCAGGTCCTATGGAATCGGGCATGGTCGGCACATATGTGGCGTGCAAACATGGTCGGCAAGCCATTGAATATCCATTACCCCAACTTGAACCCATCTTAAAAGAAACCAATGGGGTGATTTTGTATCAAGAACAAGTGATGCAAATCGCACAAGTTTTGGCGGGATATAGCTTGGGGCAAGCCGATATGTTGCGGCGTGCCATGGGTAAGAAAAAGCCCGAAGAAATGGAAGAGCAACGTAAAATTTTCATGGAAGGTTCAGGGGGATTAAGTATCCCCGCAGATAAAGCCGAACATGTCTTCGATTTGATGGAAAAGTTTGCGGGTTATGGTTTCAACAAGTCACATTCGGCGGCGTATGCGCTCATTTGCTATCAAACCGCCTATTTAAAAGCCCATTACCCTCAAGCTTTCATGGCTGCCACGCTATCTTGTGATATGGGCAATACCGACAAAATCGCTATTTTAGTCGCCGATTGTGCTGAAATGGGATTAACCATGTTGCCACCTGATGTGAATGCATCCGATTGGGAGTTTATACCTGAAGGTGATGCGATTCGTTTTGGTTTGGGTGCAATCAAAGGGGTGGGTGAGGCCATCATTCGCACCTTGGTCAAAACACGAAAATCCAAACAGCCTTTTACATCCTTTGAAGATATGGTGTTTCAATTACCTGAAAAAACATTGAACAAACGTGTCTGTGAAGCTTTGGTCAAGGCTGGAGCTTTAGATAGCATGGTGCCACACCTGCGTTCGGGTTTGGAAGGGATGAGCACAGCTTTGCAAGAGGCAGCACGCCGCCGTCATGATCGCGTCGCCCGCCAAGTGGGGCTATTTGCCATTGAAAAAGCCAGTGCCGATGGGCATGAGTTGTTTGCAGATCTTGCACCATGGGATGAGCGTGAATGCCTTGAACTCGAACGTGAATGCCTTGGTTTTTATTTAACGGGGCATCCTTTGCACAGTTATTTGCATCATATTTCAGGGTTAGGCGACATTCATTTGGGTGATCTGGATGATTGTTTGGATGATGCCAAGGTCATTTTACCCGTGTTTATCTCCAGTGTAAAAGAACACCGTACTGCCCGTGGGGTCATGGCATTTATACAACTGGAAGATTTGCATGGGCGTGCTGAAATGGTCGTATTTTCAAAACTTTATGGTACATGTCGTGATGCTATTCACGCGGGCGAACCCTTATTATTGGCTGCCAAAGTTGATACATCCAAAGATGAACCCATTTTGATTGCTGAAGCCATCACCCTGTTGGATGAAATCTTACCACAACTGGTTCGACGCATCACCATCAACTCCGATGCTGGATCTTGGAGTCCTCAACAGTGCCAAACATTGCGTGATTTAGCCGTCGATAAAGACATCGCCGTACAATGGAAGTTCCAAGTCCGCTTGGGCAATGGCAGTATTGCGGTTCTTGAATCCAATCAACCTGCCCCCGCATGGACTCCCGAGACACGACATAAGCTGCTCGCACTGTGGGATAAAGATAACATTCATGTTCAATGTGCAACATGGAAACCAAAGATTGAAGAAACAAGAACCTTTCGAAAGAAATCGGATTAAGTGAGGAAACCATGGCTTACAGTTATCTTGAGTTTGAACGCCCTATTGCTGAGTTGACAGACAAAATCAATGAATTGTCACGCATGAGCAGCGATGCAAATGTGGATATTTCTGAAGAAGTCGAACATCTGAACAGCAAACGTGATGATTTGATTGCAAAAACCTATGGCGAAGCCTCACGCGGGCAAATGGCGCAACTTTCCCGCCATCCTGATCGCCCGAATTTCTTGGATTATATACCCTTAATTTTTGATGATTTTCAGGAGTTACATGGTGACCGTGCTTTTGCTGATGATGCTGCCATTGTCGGTGGACTTGCCCATTTGGGTTCACAAACCGTCATGCTTGTGGGGCATCAAAAAGGACGTGATACCAAAGAAAAAATCAAACGTAACTTTGGCATGGCAAGGCCAGAAGGTTATCGCAAAGCCTTGCGTCTTTTTCACCTTGCTGAACGCTTCAACATTCCTGTGATGACATTTATTGATACAGCAGGAGCATGGCCGGGCATTGATGCGGAAGAGCGCGGGCAAAGTGAAGCCATTGCACGCAATCTCATGGAATTAGCTGTCTTGAAAGTGCCTGTATTATGCACCGTGATTGGTGAAGGTGGTTCGGGAGGTGCCTTGGCAATCGGTGTGGGTGATCGACTTTATATGCAACAACTCACCACCTACTCTGTGATTTCACCCGAAGGCTGCGCGGCTATTTTATGGCGTGATCGTGCATTTGCCGACAAAGCTGCGGAATCATTGAAACCCACCGTCAGTGATTTGCAAGAACTGGGGTTGATTGATGAGGTCATACCCGAACCCAGCGAAGGAGCGCATCGCAACTTGAAAGATGCCGCGAAAATGATGAAAAAAGTATTGGAAAAAGGCTTGCGTGAAGTCTCTGCGATTCCTGTTCACCTGTTGTTGAAGCAACGTGAAGATCGCTTGCGTAATATTGGTGTTTTTTCAGAAAAGTCTTAACCCGCAGGATTTATGACTCCTCGTGATGATTGCCACATGGCTTTGTTTGCAACGATTTTTTTACGCGTAACCATGCTTACGAACATTTGAGAAAGAATTTTCTGTAAGCAAGGTTCATCTGTTGAAGGCGAAACGCTATATTCCTTGTATGTGAATAACCTACCTTTCCCTGTTAGATAAAATATTTTTTGATAGATGTGTATTGATTTTTTTGATGTATAAATATAATAATAAAATATACTTTCTGATTTCATTGGGCGATGGCGGCAGTGTTTTAGTCATTGCTATATTTTCTGGATGGACAATCCCATTGCGTAAATTAAAAAAGTTATTAATATCTTCAAAGTCTGAAATTACATCCTTAGCGTCCACTCCAATTCTTTTGAATGTCTTAGTTACCTCATTCCCACCATGTTTCCCAACACTGAATTTATTTATTTCATCTAACTCATCATCAATTAATAGCCCAAATTCGGTGCTAACCAACGCTCGGCTTTATCCAAACTCATGCCTTTACGCTTGGCATAATCTTTCACTTGATCTTTATTAATTTTTCCCACCATAAAATAATGCGATTCAGGATTGGCAAAGTACAAGCCCGAAACAGCGGCTGTGGGTAGCATAGCAAAAGATTCAGTGATTTGCATACCGATGTTGTTTTTTACATCTAAAAGTTGCCAAAGCGTGCCTTTTTCGGTGTGGTCTGGGCAAGCTGGATATCCTGCTGCTGGACGAATGCCTTGGTATTTTTCTTTGATGACTTCCTCGCTGGAAAGTGACTCAGCAGCAGCATAACCCCAATGCTCAGCGCGCACTTGTTGGTGCAACATTTCTGCCAAGGCTTCTGCCAATCTATCTGCCAACACCTTAATCATAATCGCGGCATAATCATCGTTATCAGCTTCATAAGCTTTGGCTTTTTCTTCCGCACCAAAAATAGACACTGCAAATGCGCCGATATGGTCATTGGCTTGCCCAGATTTTGAAATAAAATCACTTAAACACAAATTCGCACGTTTATCCTTCTTATTCGTTTGCTGGCGTAAGAAATGAAACCGTGTTTTTTCTTCGGTTTTATTTTCATCGGCATAGACAATCACACTGTCATCATCGGTGGCTTGTGCTGGGAACAGCCCAAAAACTGCTTTGGGTGAAAACCAATCTTCGGCAATGATTTTATCCAGCCATTCATTGGCTTCATCAAACAACTTCTGCGCTTCCTTGCCTTTGTGTGGATCATTCAAAATACGCGGGTATGCACCATTGAGTTCCCATGCACCAAAGAATGGCGACCAATCAATATAGTCACGAATATCCGCAATGGATAGGTTATCCAACACTGTCACACCAAGCTGCTTGGGGGCTGATGCAATCATACTTTCATCAAGCTTGGTTGGGTTGGCTCTGGCGGCTTTTAGCCTCAACCAATTGATTTGTTTTTGACGACCCAAATAACGCTCGCGCACGCCAATATATTCTTCTCGGGTTTTTTTCACAAAGTCCGCACGATTCAACACTGAAATAAGATTTTGAGCCACGCCAACGGCGCGAGAGGCATCTTTCACCCAAATAATCGGTTCATCATACTCAGGGAAAATTTTCACCGCAGTATGCGCTTTGGAGGTCGTCGCACCACCCAGCATAATCGGCAATGTGAAATCCAAACGCTTCATTTCTTTGGCAATATGTACCATTTCATCCAAGGATGGGGTAATCAAACCTGACAAACCTATGATATCCACATCATGTTTTTTGGCTTCTTCCAAGATCGTATTGGCTGATACCATCACACCCAAATCAATCACTTCAAAATTATTACACTGAAGCACCACGCCCACAATATTTTTACCAATATCATGCACATCGCCTTTCACAGTCGCCATCAATATCTTACCGTTGGATAAGTTCGCGCCCTCCTCTTTTGCAGCCTCAATGTACGGCATCAAATACGCCACGGCCTTTTTCATCACCCGCGCAGATTTCACCACTTGCGGCAAGAACATTTTACCCTCACCGAACAAATCACCCACCACATTCATACCATCCATGAGCGGGCCTTCAATCACTTGAATCGGTGCATCAAAGGTTTGCCGTGCTTCTTCGGTATCTTCGGTGACAAACGCATCAATGCCTTTGACCAGTGCATGTTCCAAACGCTTGGCAACAGGTAGTTTGCGCCATTCATCATCAGCTTTTTTGGCGAGAACGCCATCACCACGATATTTATCGGCAATTTCAAGTAAGAAGTCCGTTGCATCGGCATTGCTTTCACCTTGTCGATTTTGCACCACATTTTCAACGGCATCACGCAATTCAGTCGGCAAATCATCATATACCGCCAATTGTCCAGCATTCACAATACCCATATCCATGCCCTGTTTAATCGCATGGTATAAAAATACCGAGTGAATCGCTTCACGCACAGGGTTATTGCCGCGAAATGAGAACGATACATTGGACACACCCCCCGAAATCATGGCATGTGGAAGGTTCTTCTTAATCCAGCCAGTGGCTTCAATAAAATCCACGGCATAGTTATTGTGCGCTTCAATACCTGTCGCAATGGCGAAGATATTGGGGTCAAAAATAATATCTTCGGGCGGAAAATCACATTTTTCAGTTAAAACTTTGTATGAACGTGCGCAAATTTCGGTTTTACGCTGATAGGTATCCGCCTGCCCATCTTCATCAAAGGCCATAATAATCGCTGCCGCACCATATTTACGAATCAACTTGGCGCGTTCAATAAAAGCCTCTTCACCCTCTTTCAGTGAAATGGAATTGACCACGCCTTTACCTTGTACACATTGCAAACCTGCTTCGATAATCTCCCATTTCGAGCTATCAATCATCACAGGAACTTTGGAAATATCAGGTTCGGATGCGATGAGATTGAGAAAAGTCCGCATCGCCACCACACCATCAAGCATGGCTTCATCCATGTTGACATCAATAATCTGCGCGCCGTTTTCCACCTGTTCACGGCAAATATCTAGGGCAGTGTCGTAATCACCTTCCATGATTAAACGTTTAAACTTGGCAGATCCAGTCACATTCGCACGCTCACCCACATTCACAAACAATGAGTTTTCATCAATGTGAAGCGGTTCTAAGCCTGATAAACGACATTGCACTTTAACATCAGGAATGGCACGCGGCGCAACACCATCCACAGCTTCCGCCATTGCCTTGATGTGTTCGGGGCCTGTACCGCAACAACCACCAATAATATTCAAAAATCCTGATCTCGCCCACTCACCAATTTCCGCTGCCATTTCTTCAGGCGTTTCATCATAACCACCCATCGCATTGGGCAAGCCCGCATTGGGGTGGGCATTGATGTAACAGTCGGATGATTTGGATAACTCCTCAATATATTGGCGTAATTCACCCGCACCCAGCGCACAGTTCAAACCGATTGAAAGGGGTCTTGCATGCGCCATGGAGTTATAAAATGCTGTCGCTGTTTGTCCTGAAAGCGTGCGCCCCGAAGCATCGGTAATCGTACCTGAAATCATTATCGGCAGTTCAGCACCGACTTCTTCAAATGTCTCTTTGACCGCATAAATCGCAGCCTTGGCGTTGAGTACATCAAATACAGTTTCAATCAAAATAATATCTGCGCCACCATCCATGAGACCTTTGGTGGCAACTTTATAGGTTTCGACCAGTTCCTGATAAGTGACATTGCGAAAGCCTGGATCATTGACATCAGGAGAAATCGAAGCCGTTTTGGATGTGGGCCCGACCACACCCGCGACAAAGCGAGGCTTATCATCCGTTGCGATGCTATCACACGCTTCACGTGCGAGTTTTGCACCTGCTACATTCAACTCATAAACCAGTGCTTCCATGCCATAATCTGCCATGGAAGCGGCATTGGCATTGAATGTGTTCGTTTCAAGAATATCTGAACCCGCCTCTAAATATTGGCTGTGAATTTCCTTGATAATATGAGGCTGAGTGAGGCTCAATAAATCATTATTACCCTTTAAATCAGATGCCCAATCAGCAAAACGTTCGCCGCGATAATCGTCTTCTTCAAGCTTATAAGCTTGAATCATGGTTCCCATCGCACCATCAAGCAGGAGAATGCGTTGTTGCATGGATTTTTTTAAAGATTTCAAAGTTTGACGAAATGAGCGAGAAGGCATATATAATCCTTGATGAATGGTGTGGAATAAAAGAGGCGGTTAGTCGTCGTTCAGCATTTGCTGAATCGCATAACCTGCGGTCATAAAACCAAAAATATTGGGCAAATAAGAAATCGTACCATTGGTCGCACGCGGTCTGGCATCGGGGTCACCAGGAATGGGTTCGTGTGGCAAGGCATTGATCGCAGGTTCGGATGAAAAAATGACAGGATAATCCAAGGACGCGCCAAGTTTCCGCAAACGTCCACGCAAAGCACGCGCCAGTCCACAGGTGTGGGTTTTGTTCAAGGTCGTGACTTCGGCTTTACTCACATCCAAACGACCGCCAGCACCCAAGCTGGTGACCACAGGAATATGGGCTTGTTGGCATGCAAACACCAAGGCTGCCTTGCACACCACCGAATCAATACAGTCCAATACATAATCAGGCTTATAAAAATCCAGTAGCTCATTCACATTATCAGGATGAATAAAATCATCATGAATATTGACCGTTGCATCGGGATTGATATTGGCAATACGTTCAGCCGCAACGGTGGTTTTTTTCTCGCCAATATTCGATTGCAAGGCAATAAGCTGGCGATTGAGGTTGGAAAGCCCCACCACATCATGATCCAATAAGGTGATTTTACCCACACCAATGCGGGCAATGGCTTCGGTTGCCGCTCCACCGACACCACCAAGTCCAACAATAAGTACATGTTTATTCATAAGCCTGAGCAAACCTGATTCACCCAAAAGAATATGGGTGCGTTCATGAAGAATATTGGATGTTGGGCTCATAATTGAAATAACTCCTCAGCATTTTTGCTACAAGCCGCCACTATAATGTTTTCATCTTGATTGCGAAGGCTTGCCATATATTTTGATACCTTGCGGATATTGGCAGGCTCATTGCGCTCACCTTGGGGCAAGCCATTGGGCGCATCGCTTTCAAGCAGTATAGCTTCTAATGGTAGCTCATAGGCAAGTTTGTGTAGCTTTTTTGCGTGCGGATTTAACACCCGTGTACCCATGCCTATTAAAAAACCCAAATGTAGAAAGTTTTTTGCTTGTTCTAGGCTGCCAGAAAAACCATGAACGACACCTCGCAAGGATGGATAGGGTTTAAGCATCATCAGTGTCGCATCATCGGCATGCACACTATGAATAATGAGGGGTAGCCCCGTTTGATTCGACAAAGTAATATGCCGTTGAAAACAGCGCTTTTGCCATGCTTTGTCAGGGCGGTGAGCGCAAAAATCCAAACCACATTCACCAATGGCAACGGCATGAGAAAGTAGCGACTCTAGCCTATTGAAATGTTCGCTTTGATGTTCATGGCAAAACCACGGATGAATACCAAAAGCATTGTATATACCTTTATATTGTTGTTGAATCTGTTGTTGATAAGCCCATTGCCGATGATGCACGCCTGCAATAATAAAGCGTTCGATGCCTTGCGCTTGCGCCCTTGCCAACACGCAATCCAGGTCATCTGCAAAGCGAGCATCATCCAAATGACAATGACTATCGATCAATGATGATCGCAACCTTCACTGTGTACATGACCATGTTCTAGTTCTTCTTCTGTGGCATCACGCACTTCACAAACCGTCACATCAAAGTGCAATGTTTCGCCTGCCAAAGGGTGGTTGCCATCCACGGTGACTTCTTCATCATTTAAACCGACAATACTCACCATCTGAACGCCTTGATCGGTTTCCGCTTGAAAACTCATGCCGACTTCAATGTCCATGTCTGATTCAAACATCTCACGCGGAACAGCGCCAATTAAGGCTTCGTTATGGATGCCATAACCATCTTCAGGTTTAACCACAACATTCAAGCTATCACCCACTTTTTTACCTTCTAATTCGCGTTCCAAACCAGAGACAATGTTTTCAGCACCATGTAAGTAGACCAAAGGCTCAGCGCCTTCCGAACTATCAATCATCTCGCCTTGTGAATTTTTTAGGGTGTAATCAATCAACACCACTTTATCTTGGGTAATGGTCATGACCATCTCCTATCTATACATCAATCTTTTCAAGCACATTCAAACAAGCAAAAAAAAGCCACCCGAAGGCAGCCTTTTTTTTTAAATAAATCAACCTTAATGAAGGTATAAGTGGTGGGATGTCGGGGATCCGAACCCCGGGCCCGCTGATTAAGAGTCAGCTGCTCTACCGACTGAGCTAACATCCCGAAAATGGGGTGGACGAAGGGACTTGAACCCTCAACCACCGGCATCACAAGCCGAGGCTCTACCAATTGAGCTACGTCCACCATAAGCTTTCAGCGCGGCGCACCATAGTATGCAACATGGTATGCGTCAATTTTTTTCTTGTATAGGTTTGCTATTCGGCATTTACTACGATTTATTTTTTTGCCTGATAAGCTCCATCAAAATTTCACAATGAAACAATCAAAAAAAAGGGGAAAGTCATGGGCTTATTAAGCGGAAAAAAAGGGTTGATTTTAGGATTGGCCAATGATAAATCCATTGCTTGGGGCATTGCTCAAGCATGTCAGCGTGAAGGTTCGGAACTTGGATTCAACTATTTGGGTGAACAATTAGAAAAGAGAGTGCGTCCGTTGGCGGCTAAAGTTGATGCGACATTCGTTGAATCTTTGGATGTGAGTGATGATGCTCAGTTGGATGCCTTTTTTGATAAGGTTCAAGAACAATGGGGCGAGTTAGACTTTATGGTACATTCCATTGCCTTTGCCAATAAAGATGCCTTACGAGCGCCATTCTCCACCACCAGCCGCGAAGATTTTCGTTTGGCATTGGATATTTCAGCCTATTCCTTTATTGCCTGTGCGCAACGTGCTGCCCCCTTGATGAAAGATGGCGGTAGCATGGTCACCATGACATATTTAGGCGCGGAACGTGTCATTCCAGGTTACAATGTGATGGGTGTTGCCAAGGCAGCTTTGGAAGCATCAACCCGTTATCTCGCAGGTGATTTGGGGCAACGCAATATTCGTGTGAATGCTGTTTCAGCGGGCCCGATTCGCACACTGGCTGCTTCGGCAGTGGGTGATTTTCGCAAGCTCATGGAAAAAAGTGCGCGTGGTTCAATGTTGGGGCGCAATGTCAGCCAGCAAGAAGTTGGTAATACCACCGCTTATTTACTGTCTGATTTAGCCTCCGGCGTATCGGGTGAAGTCCATTATGTGGATGCAGGTTTTCATGTGGGTGCTGGCGACCCTGGGGTGAAATAAGGAGTTTTTGCGATGTCGGGTTCAAGTTTTGGTGATATTTTTCGTGTTTCAACAGCGGGTGAATCCCATGGTGCGGCTTTGGTCGCGATTGTGGAAGGATGTCCTGCGGGCATCACGCTTTCCGAGGCGGATATTCAGCCCGATTTAGACCGCCGCAAACCAGGGCAATCCAAATATACCACACAACGCCGTGAAGCCGATGAGGTGGAAATTTTATCGGGTGTCTTTGAAGGCATCACCACAGGTTGCCCGATTGCCTTACTGATTCGCAATACCGACCAACGCAGCAAAGATTATTCAGACATAAAAGATAAATTCCGCCCAGGCCATGCCGATTTCACCTATTTCCATAAATATGGTCGCCGTGACTATCGGGGTGGCGGACGCTCTTCCGCCCGTGAAACCGCTGTGCGTGTGGCAGCAGGTGCCATTGCCAAACAAATTTTGGCACAATCAGGCATCAGTATTTTAGGCTGGGTGGATCAAATTGGACCGCATCGTGTGAACCCCGAATCCTTTCAAGTCGATGAGATTCGCAACAACCCATTTTTCTGCCCTGATGCAGAAACTGCGGTGAACATGGCTGAATTTATGGAATCATTACGCAAACAACATGATTCCATTGGTGCAGCGGTGGTGGTTGAAGCTTATGGTATGGTGACTGGTTTGGGTGAACCCGTGTTTGATCGCTTGGATGCTGATATTGCCAAGGCGATGATGTCCATTCCTGCCGTCAAAGGCATTGAAATGGGAGATGGTTTTGCTTGCGTGGAAGCTTACGGTAGTGAATTTGGTGATCCTATTCGCAAAGATGGATTTCAAAGCAATCATGCGGGTGGTATTTTGGGCGGCATTTCCAATGGCGACACGATTCACGCACGCTTGGCACTCAAACCAACCTCATCTATTTTAACACCACGGCCGACCATTGATATTGCAGGCAATGAAACCGATATTATCACCAAAGGTCGCCATGATCCTTGCGTTGGTATTCGTGCCGTTCCGATTGCCGAAGCCATGTTGGCGATGGTTTTAGCGGATCATTTGTTACGCCATCGTTCAAGCCAAATTTAACCTAGATTATTCATGAATCGTTGTGATTATCGCGTAGAACCTTTGTTTGCAATGAATTTTTCTGAAAGAGACCGTAGCCACTGCTTACGGGCGATTCAAGAAAGATTTGTTGCGGGCAAAGGGGCAAGCGAGGGCGCGACAATATTTATGAATAATCTAGGTTAAGCATCATGCCAGCCAAAGGCTTGGAGGGCTGTCGCATTTTGGTCACACGATCCAAGCAACAATATCAAGGCACTGCCGATTTGATTGAAGTACGCGGTGGCATCGCCATAGCATTACCTTGCTTGGAAATCGAATATCTACAGCAAAATATTCAAGATGCTTTAAACCAGATGAAACAATACACTGATGTTTTATTGACCAGTCGCAATGGTGTTGAAGCCTTAGCACAGTACAGCAATGTGCCTTTGCAGGCTTTATTACAACACCATCGGATTGCAACTGTCGGTGAAAAGACTGCCCAAGCTTTACAGGCTTATGGCATTCAACCCAACATCATTCCAGATATGCAATCTCAACGTGGTTTATGGAATGCCTATCAAAACCATGGTCTTCCCCAGTCCTTATTGTTTTTTAGAGCCGAAGAAGGCAGTGATTTTTTAGTGCATCGTTTGCATGAACAAGCGATAAAGGTTCACACCGCTTTAATGTATCGTGCCATATGCCCCAACGATGATTGTTTTGGTATGATTCAATTATTCGAGCAAAAAAAAATAGATGCCGTTCTTTTGGGCAGTGCCAAAACAGCCAAGCACTACCTTCAACGTATTCAAGATGTTGCACTGGCAAACACCCCAGTTTTGGTTGTCATCAGTCAGCAAGTCGCCAATGCGGCTGACAAGTTGGGCTTGAACGTGCAGCTTATCGCCAAGCAAACCAGCTTTTCATCCATGCTGGATGATTTGGAAACTTATTTTTCTTAATGGGAGTTGTGAAATACTATGTCCTTACCTTCTTTAACTGTTCGCCCACGCCGCTTGCGCCAAAGCCCTGCCATTCGCCGCATGGTCAGTGAAACATCGCTTTCAACTGCTGATTTTATTTATCCATTGTTTGTCGATGAAAGCATCGGTGAAGCGGTTGAAGTGAGCAGTATGCCAGGGGTATTTCGTATACCTGTGAGTGATGTGGGTGCGATGGTGAAAAAAGTGGAAGATGCTGGGATTTCAGGCGTTATTTTCTTTGGGCTACCGAGTAAAAAGGATGCCATAGGAAGTGAAGGTTGGCATGACAATGGCATTGTTCAGCAAGCGATTCGTGCTGCCAAAAAAGCCTGTCCTGATTTGTGCGTGATTGCCGATACATGTTTTTGTGAATATACCGATCATGGGCATTGCGGTGTATTACATGGTGACACGGTTGATAACGATGCGACCTTAGAAAACCTCAAAAAAGAAGCTGTATCCTATGCCATGGCTGGTGTCGATATTGTCGCCCCTTCAGGCATGATGGATGGTATGATTGCAGCGATTCGTTCAGGCTTGGATGAAGCAGAATTTCAAGATACGGTGATTATGTCCTATGCTGTGAAATACGCATCGGGTTATTTTGGACCTTTTCGTGATGCGGCAGATTGCTCTCCGACCTTTGGTGATCGTGCCAGTTATCAAATGGATCCAGCTAATCGACGTGAAGCCATTCGCGAAGCACTTTTGGATGTTGATGAAGGCGCGGATATGTTGATGGTCAAGCCTGCCTTGGCATACATGGATATTGTGCGTGAAGTCAAAGATGCCACGCAATTACCGATGGCCGTTTATAATGTCTCAGGCGAATATGCGATGGTGAAAGCTGCGGCTGCCAATGGCTGGATTGATGAAAAACGCGTGGTACTTGAAACCATGATAGGATTTAAACGTGCGGGTGCTGATTTGATTTTATCCTACCATGCTTTGGATGTTGCCCGCTGGTTAAGCGAGGACTAAGCCCATGACAGAGCCAAACCCCAAGAATCAAGATCATTTTCCTTTGGATGAGCAACAGGAAAAAATACCGCAACCCGACATCAGTCAACCCGTGGCTGAACCACAAAAAACACACCGTTCACTTTGGTGGGTGCTTGGCTTGCTATTTGGCTCTGTTGCAACCCTTGCAGCTCTTCCTTATGTGCCTAAAATCATGGTGGATCAGCTTCGTTTACCCACACATACTGTTATCAAAGAAGTGCCTGCAATACCAATGGTCAAGAAACAAGCCGCTGCAACACCTGCTGTTGATATGCAAGCCCTTCAAAATATTCAAACAAGCCTGGATAGCTTAGAACAACGCTTGAATAGTTTTCCACCCTTAAAACAGGGGATGCAAGTCTTATCCAAGGACTTGGAAATACTGCACCAAAACCAAACCCGTGTTCATGCGGCTCAAATCAGCATCGAAACCATGCAATTGCACTCGCGTTTAAGCTGGGTTACAAACCCTTCCAGTCATTTGCCTCAAATGCGTTTGGCATGGGAAGAAATTGTTTTATTACCATTTCTTGATGACACGCAACATCAACAAGCAAAGGTCATGTTGGCATTGGCAGAAAAACGTCAAAATGATGTCTATCATTGGCAGCAAGCGTTGGGGCGTGTCATTGCCAGCTATTATTATCATCCCATTTCATCCCACAATCAATTGAGTGATTGGTTACCCAGTGAAGGACGTTTTGCACCTGTCAGTGCATGGCTCATTCAGCAGCTTCACTTACAAAAAGCGCAGCATAAAGATCAAGCTATCGTCAAACTTCGGCAGCAATTGCGCAGCATTCAACAAAACATGAGCCGCGAACATTGGCCTGATGCCAAGCTTTGGATGACATTGCGCAGCCGTTTGCAATTACACCTATTGCATGATGATCCAAGTCATCAAATCTTGACCCTTCCTGAAGACTTTTCTCCGATTCAATCTGATATTCAACGGCTTCGAAAAACTGCGCGCGACTGGTTGCAGGAGTCATCCAAATGAAATTAAAATTATTACTTTTGTTGGCATTCGTACTCACCATTGCCTTCACACTTTTTCCTCATGTTTCCCAAGAAATTTTTCGGATTGAAGCCTTTGGCTGGCAGCTTGAGACCAAACAAGGTGTGTTTGTGGTGTTTATGTTGATTGTTTTCTTTTTGATTTGGTTTGTTCAACGTCTTATTGCAGCAGTGATGGCTGGGCCTGGGAAAATTTGGCAAACCCTGCGTACAGGTGGTCAGCAACGCCGTGAACAACATCTGCAAACTGCCTTGCATGACTATATTGATATGCGCCCCAAAAATGGTCAGCGGACATTCAAAAAAGCCCAGAAATTAGTCCCTGACTGGGCGAAACCCTTGCTAGATAGCTTGAGTCTTTTACCCAACCAGCAGGCTGATGCGGACTTACAACAAGAGCCATTGCATGTGGCATTCACAGCACGCATTGCCAGTGATCCTGAATGGAAAGATAAGGTTGATGTTTCAAAACGTCAGGCACATCTTGAAGCATGGCTCAAGGTTCACCCTGATGCGCCTTTAGCACAAATTCGTTTGTTGGATATATATCTTGAGAAAAAATCTTGGCAAGAAGTATTGGATATGCTTTATGCGATTAAAAGTCAGCCATTGCGCTCACAAGCTTGGATCATTGATAAAAAGATCGAGGCATTGTTGGCATTAAGCCAAGAAGAAGGCAGCGATGCACTCGCTTGTTTACAACAAGCCGAGAAAATATCTCCACAGCATCAAGACATTGTGTTGGCACGAGGGCATGCTCATATTCAAACCAATAACCCACAAGCGGCAGAAAAACTTTGGTTAAATTACCTGAAAAAACATGATGATTTATCCATTGCACAAGCAACACTAAGTTTGATGCAAGGTGAGGGTTTGGCGGCATTTCGTCGCATGGAAAAAATCAAAGGCACACAAGCACTGCTTTGGTTGCATGCTTGTTTAGCCCATGCTGGAAAATTGGAAGGTTTGGCAGAAGAAACGCTTAAACCCTTGTTGGAAAACAATGCTTGCCCGTTATTTTGGCAAACATGGGCACAATGGTCAGCACAAAAAGGTGAGCATCAACGCGCGTTTGAAGCTTATGAACAAGCCATTCAATTACAAAACAACAGCCTTTAAAGCTTCAGGAACATCCAAATCATTCAATTGCACAATGATTTTACGTTGAATGTTAAACACTTCTTTTTGTAAGGCTTGCTGCACACCAATATGAGGGCGAAGTTCCATACCCAAACGAACTTCGCCATTCATCACCACCACCCAACGCACCCAACCATGCGCCACAATACGCCTCCCACTTAACTCAAAGCGACATTCAATGACTTCACCCGTTCGGCAAGGCTCTTTGTCCAAGTTGGGGACTGTTAACCCCAGACCTGCCAAAGAAATATCACGCAACATTACTTTTTTAATCGACTTTCCACGTACTTTAATGTCTGAAAAAACATCCATATTCATGCGCACACCCAAATTTTTACGGCAATTTAACAATGACTGCGCCACCTCTTGGAGTATGATTTGCACAAATTCAGCGGTCACCTCACCAATGGAAATTTTCACCTGTTCCTTTTCATCCGCACAAATAGCATAAGCACTGTTACCTTCGGTGTGGCTTGAAAACACTTTGAGAAAATCCGAATTTGGTCGAATCAACACATCATGTTCCTGCACGCTGATAACATCCACCGTCGCATAAACAGGCACGCCTTGAAAAAAATTATACACCTTCAGTTTTTTGGTGCGCGACCAATCTTTCAAGCTCACTTCCAACACTTCTTCTCGTTCACCATCATCCACAGCATCCATCACCATACGTTCTGTGTGATCAACGTCATCTTCCGAAAAGAGCGTGGCTTCTGCTTGCAACAAATAACCCCTACCCACTTCAAGCACTTCTTCTTGAATATCATTGAAATGTTGAATCACCTGCTGTAACTCTTTGTATTGAGCTGCCACGGGTTGTGATGAATAGCCTGAAAACAAACGGCTCATCCGAATACTTTCACAATTCAGCAAAACCGATAGCAGCTGTGGTACTGTAAAGCCATGGTGATAAAGGGTTGTTAAAATACCATTCAAAGGTCGATCAACCTTTTCATTGCATACATGCGCTGCCAGACATTGTAATTCACTGGGGTAATCACAGATCAAAGCATCTTGTAAAGCTCGTAAAATTTTCTGATATAAAATGGGTTTTTTGAATATTGGGGAACTCACAGCTTGCGACTCCTTTCATATGAATAGCTATGGCTTAAAATATGCGATGGCAGTGCAACAATGAAATTTGCTGAATACCACCAAGTTAAGCAAAGAAGCTGCCAAAAAGTTCGATGCGCTTAATCCCAGCCTAAGACTGTAGAAGCTTGGATATTTTTTGTTTCAAAGCTCCCACACTGAATGGTTTACCCAAAAAATCGCCCAAATGCTGAAATTCAGTTTCATGATATCCTGATACCAAAAGCACCCGTACATCATCACGTATTTCACGTAGCTTCTCTAAACAAGTCTCACCATTCATACGTGGCATGGTCATATCCAACACCACCAAATCAATCACATCCGACTCCTCAGTATAGATTGCCAACGCCTCCTCACCATCCGCTGCATAAAGCACATCATAACCAGTATCTTGCAACATCAGACCTGTCATTTCACGCAAGGCATTTTCATCATCCACCACCAAAATCAAGGCTTCTCCCCGACGTTCGGATAGCACCGTTGGAGAGGGCGCTGCAATTTTTTCCAATGTCCCCGTTGCTTCAGGTCGCACTTTATCATGTTTCAAAACATCTGATGATAAGGTAATTAAGGCTGGAAAATAAATGGTGATGGTTGTCCCTTGTTGCAAAGCACTTTTCAGCGTCAAAAAACCATGATGTCCCCGTACTATGCCGAGAATTGCACTCATGCCCAAACCTCGACCTGTAAACTTGGTGGTAAAAAACGGATCAAAAACCTTTCTTTGGGTTTCTTTTGACATGCCACAGCCATAATCTTTGACTTCTAGGTACACAAAATCACCTTCATTCAGAGCCTGCCACTCACCATAGGCATGTTGAATATCGCCTTGTGTTAAGGTTTTCACCCCTGTTTCCACAAAAACATCGCCACCCAAGGATTCATCCATCGCTTCATTGGCATTGGTCAATAGATTCATAGCAATTTGTTGCAACTGGGATTTATCCGCCGCCACCAAAAAAATAGGATCTGCCAATTGATAATGCAACCGTACTTTTTTATTCATCGAAACATCCATAAGCTGCCCAATATCTTGAAGCACCTCGGATAAATTCAGGGGTTGCACAACAAAACGTCCTTCACCTGCATACGCCAACATCTGTTTGCATAAATCTGCCGCACGTTGACTGGCTTTTTCAACACGATCCAAAGGTTTTTCAATATTACATGGGTGGCAAACATGCATACGAGCAATGCCGACATTACCCATAATCACACTTAACAAATTATTGAAATCATGGGCAATACCACCTGCCAATACGCCCAAAGACTCCAGACGTTGGGTGTGTTCGACCTGTAAACGCATGGCTTCCGCCTCTTCATGGGCTTGGATTTGTTCAGAAATATCCAAGAATGTTACCACAGCACCCACCACTTCTCTTGATTGATTCAGCACGGGTGTTGCACGATAGGAAACGGGGAAGCTTGTACCATCGACGCGCCAAAAGAACTCGTCACTCGCCTCGACAGCCTCGACAGCCTCGACAGCCTCCAAAAGCCCCATAATTTTGCAATCCCTATGTAGCATGTTTGAGCCGTCTGCATAGCTGTGATGGAAAATATCATGCACATCCTTGCCCAGAACATCCGCCTTATGCTGATAACCAAACAACTGCAAAGCACGCTGATTGATAAAGGTGCAACATCCATCCAAATCTATCTCATAAAGCCCTTCCGCAATGGAATTCACCAGTAATGTAACCCGCTTTTTACTTGCTTTTAGCTCACGTGTCTTTTGCTTAACTTTTTCCTTCACAATACGCCCACGCTTGTATAGAAGCAGTGAAAGCCAAACCAACAGCAGCGTCATCAACAAACCTGAGAACAATAACATGATGGCATCATCTCTTGGGTGTACCTGCATAAACGCGGGTGCACTTGCATAGGTAAATAGCCAATGCTGCCCATTGACTTCAGCCATATCTTCAAAAATAAAATCGTCGGCCTGTGTTTGCACCCCAGATGTTCGGGTACGAGAAAGATGTGTATACACCTGTGTCTTTTGACTGCCTCTCACAATCCAACATTGAATATCAATGCCCGATATTGGCTGATATTTCAAACCGTTTTCCATCACAGCCCCAATATCCCAAGCTATCAGCCAAACGCCCTGAATATCTTGCTGGTACAAGCTAGGTATGGCTTGAATCATCCAGTATGCACCTGAATCTGCATGATAAGTCTCAAAGCCCTCATCTTTTGAAGCCATGCTGTATGCCAGCAACGACTGCACCTTGCCATCTTGCATCCATACTCTTTGTGTGGGAGAGCTGTCATGTTGAAGTGCATCCACCCAAATCAAGTCATGAATGATCCCTGAATTTTTTAAACTATCCTTCAACCATGACACATAAGTCTCACCATCTTGATTTATATCATTGAAACTTTCATTGGCATCATGCAAACTTAAGTCAGACAAAATAACAGTTTGACTATGCAAATCTTGCAGTGATTCAACCATGCCGCCTCTATGACCTTCGGAACGAATATCAAATTCGGATTGAATCCGTGATGTCTCCATACCATACTCATATTGATATAGAGACACACTGCCCAATACACCCAGTATCAGCACCAACACAGGCCACATGTATTTTTTGGAAACTAAAATCATAACCCACCCTTCATATTTTATAGCGTGGAAGTAGCTCGTCATCCTCGCGTGCTTTTGTCGAGGATCTCTTTAAGCCATAGATTCCCGATACAAGATTTCGGGAATGACCATAAGGATCAATCAATACTTAAACGACTATAGCGTGGAAGTACCCCCACACTATGCATTGACATTCCATCATCAACAAGGAGATCCCATGCTCAATCCAATAACTGCTCAATGGCTTGGCAGGCAGGATTACCCTCAACAATGGCAAGCTTTACAACACCATGCCAAACAACTTGCCAACCAGCAATCCCATGAAATTATTTATGGGTGCGAACACAACCCCATTTACACTACAGGAAAACGCGGCATCGACAACCGATATACAAAAACACTTCCAGCCCCTTGGATTAAAACAGATCGTGGTGGTGAAACTACCTATCACGGTACAGGGCAAGTGATGTTGTACCCCATCATTCACTTGCGACAACGCGGTGTCAATATTCGACAATATATTGAAATATTGGAGGTATCAACCATTAAACTCTTGAAAATCTACAACATCTATGCAACGCGGCGCTGTGGCAAACCGGGTATTTGGACAAATCAAGGGAAAATCGCTGCCATTGGCATTCGTATTAGCCGAGGTGTGGCTTATCATGGCATGGCATTGAATGTGGATGTAGATATGCGTTATTTTAATGCCATCAACCCGTGTGGTTTGGGGTTAAAAGCTGTGAATATATGTGATATTCAACCCCAATACCCAACACTTGAAGGTATTTTTCAGGCTTGGTCAGAAACCTTTAACAAGGAGCTGATATGACACCAAGCCTATTCACCGCGATGATTTTTTAGGCTATTTTAAAATTCATTTAGGTAAGTAAAATTTATTCCCCTATCATATTAAGGAAAGAATTATCAATATTGCAGCAAGTATAGGAAAACTCTTCGTAATAATGTTCCAATGAAGGGTGTGCGCATAAAATGATCGCAGCCCCAGACAGGGTAAATAAAACCTGCTTGGTAAATAGCATCATGGGGAAGCATCACACCATCATTGGGCCCTTGGTAAGATAATACATGGTACCTTTTTGAAAGTTGTTTATGTACATGTGGAATGAGAGGGAGTGGCAGGATGTTAATCACATTTGTACTGTGGGGTAATTCCCATTTGGATTGCCAAAATGGGTGGGCTGTTCTAAGTTCATCTAAGCAGCCATAATCAGCACCTATCCCACGACAAAGTAATTTAAACCATAAGCGCTTTACTGTGCTATCTAGCATCGCATCAACGCAAGCACTTCCATGAAGAGTACCTGAAATATTTATCCATGCTTGAATGCGATGAGCATGTTCAGGGATGAAGCGTTCCATGGCCAATCGAAAATCAGATGCCCCCTTGCTCAAAGTGCAAATGATAAGGTGGTCACAGGTTTTTTGGCGGATGACATGCGCAATAATTTCAGCATTTTGTTGTACAGACCCAAGACTTAAGGTTGGAATTATTTCAGTGGATATGCCAAGTTGACTGGCAACATGGTGCATGATTTTACCATCACTTCCCAATTCTGGATGCTGTTGAAAGTACATGGCTGGAATGATTAAAACTTTAACGGTTTGTGATTTTGTTGTTTGTTGCTTGCTTACTATCAATGGTATTTGCTTCAATGTTTGAATAAAACTACCATCCCTCTTTGATGCAAGAATAGCTTGGTATAATATTGAAGTGGTGAGATCAATGCCTAGTGTTTTAGTAAGTTGTTGTATTTCAATGCGGCTGGGGATTTGCCCATGCATTTTTTTCACCCATGGCTGGGCTTGTTCCCACAAGTTGAATTCATCCATAGGGGCTGAAGGAAATATATATGCCAATTCTTTCAGCTCTCTTTTGATTTTCTGTTTTTCATCACTTGTTGCGCAAGGCTTGTGCGAGGCAATGCTTCCCAGTAGTGAAACCAGCGAATAAAAGAATCATCGGCCTTTGGCAGTAAAATATTCGGTTTAAGATGCATGCCTCGCAATACACGAAAATCTTGCTTTACAAACATCATGGTTAAATGATGCATAATGTTGACCATAAGCTTACCAAAAATAAAATTGGCTACAGGGGAAGTTAGGCGAGGAGTCAATGTAACGGCAAACATCCGCGTGCGCTTGTGTGTAATGGGCAATAAAGCTATCATCATATGATTCGGTGTTCCCAGATGATTCATCAAGAGCAAGTTGCCTCCCCAGCAATCAATGCTAATATGAACTTGTTTTTTTCCCATGCTAATCAGTAAGTGATCATATATTGAACGACCTATAATATTGGCTTGAAATTCAATGCCGAAATGTTGATCTATCCGTTGGTAAAACTTTGGTGAGTCAATGACTTCCCGACGGTGAACACTATGCAGATGATGCTGGTCATAAGCATTGGCAGCACCCGTCTGATAGGGCGCATCAAAATAAAAATGGCGTGGTGAAGCGATATGAAATTTTTCGCCCAGCGGAAAAACTGGTGGCTGAAAACTGGGGTCTTCTTCACCTAGCCAAGCAAAGACAAGCCCATAGTGCTCCACGCAGAGAAGAGATTGTTGTTTGGTACAACGAGGTATATTGGAATCAATCGGGATATGTGTACATTGCCCAGTATGGCTATATTCCCAATGGTGCATGGGACAGCAAAGTGCTTCTCCTCGAACATGCCCAAAATCCAAATTTGCCCCCATATGGCAACAAACGGCCTGTAATGCACCAACTTTTCCACTCACCGTTCGGAATACAGCAAAACGTTCACCCAAAGCAAAACATGTTCGTACCTTTCCTGACCTTAAATCTATGGATCGGCAAAGAGGATACCATGAGTTTGGGAAAGCATTTTCAGAGATGTTCATTGCAAAAGGTTAAGATCATGTATTATTGTCAGCTCAATGCCAAAAACTTTTCCTATTTTTATCAAACAATACCTCCTTATAAGTACTCTTTTTTTGTTGGTTTATTTTCCCAGTAATGATGCGGCAGCCAATCATCATACTGTCTGGCATTTTTATTTTGTATGGGAAAAAAGTATTCCTTTTATTGACTGGATGATTCTGCCTTACCTTTCTATCACATTACTTCTCTGGATGCCATTATGGTATATGGATATCAATAGATTAAAAGAATTAGCAAAACTCATGGTTGCCATCACGCTAATCAGCGGCTTGTTTTTTTGGTTGTTTCCCTCTCATATAGGTTTTGTGCGAACAGGGCATGAAAACTCATTATTTTATCCGCTATACCAAATGCTTTATCAACTTGATCAGCCATATAATGCGCTTCCTTCACTGCATATATCCTATAGCTATGCTGTTGTTTCTTATTGTACTCTTGCCGCTTCAAAAAAACACATAGTTTTTTTATATAGCTGGTTTGTATGTATTGCTATGGCTGTATTATTCACGCATCAACATCAAGTATTGGATATACTTACAGCGATACTACTGGTTCATGGTTGCTTATTTCTTACCCAAAAGAGTATAGTTTTTACGCGCTAAAACTTTCGGAGCTTGCTCTTTGCAAGGTAAAGGTCCACACCATAAACGCATATACTGTGACCAAAAAGCAACCCTGTCAGCGCTTTGATTCGCCATATCGGGCAAATGAATCCAAGATAAATGTGGATTCTGGTGATGCACCAAATCCCAACCACCATGTAAAATAAACTTATCCATTAGCCAGCTTGTTTGGAGGTTTAAAGCCCCATGAATAATATCTCGTTTGGTAAAGGCATGGGTAACATACTGCCGAGTAGACCATAAAAAACCTGCCATCAAATAGAGGCTTAGGCATTGTTGCCAGTGCAGATCAAGTAGCATAAACAAACTGACAAAAGATACCATTGCTATCAAAATTTCATAACGCATAATCATAAAATCTTTATCTGTTAAATCTTCAAACAATACATTGGTTGAGCGAAATTTTTGCCAAAAATGATTACGCAACAAGCTTGGTGAGAGTGCAAGTAAAGTGCAGCCGATGGGAATAAGAGGCCAATATATACCTGTTACAATGCCATACCACTGAATGTGTTTATAAAATATTTTATCTTGAGAATAGTAATAATCAAACATTTCATGATCGCTGCGGTTACAACAATGATGCACAATATGGGTATGCCGCATCAGTGTATATGAGGTTGGAAACATAGCCGCACTGATACGCCCCAGTAAACGATTGATGTGTGCTTTCGGGTATAATATGCCGTGTATTGCTTCGTGCAGTAGGGCATAGTTTGTTTGAGCTAAAAATGCAAAACATATACCGATAGGAATTGACCATAAGTAAGCGAGATTGGATGCCAACCACAATAAAAAGAGCATAGTTGTAGCTACTGTGATAACCAGAAATATATTCAGATTCGATGGAATGCTAGAATTTTTCTGCATCTCAAACAATCAAAGTGATACAATTTTTCTTTTTTGTCGGAATAGAAGCCATGTGATCAATATTCCTACTAAAAATGCTGCACCGGTCATCCATACGGTCATTTTCTTGCTTGTATCAAGCATGGGGTTATCAAACAGGCTCACTGAAAAATGAATGGATGTAATCAGCCATTGTTGTTGTTCCTTGATCAGGCTTGCAGTCCATATACCATGAAGATTGAATGTTTGACCGCCCACAATCATCTGATCGCTCGTCGCACCGCTTGCAATGGCGGTGTCGCCATAAAAAATTGCAGGATGACTTACGCTTGCTTGGGTCTTAAAATTAGAAACTAGAGCATCTTTCCCCGTTAACATACGATTATAATAGGCTCTTACTTCTGTAATACCATGCGATATTTCAGCATCATACCATGCTATAGTAATGGTGGGGTGCATATATTCTGTCATGCCATCCAAATCTTTAGCATTAATAGCTGCTTCCAATTTTGTCAGGACTTTTCCAAGATCAACACGATCTTGATAATGTGAATCATTTGGATTCAGGCTCGGTAAATCTGCCGCATTAGCATGAAGAATCATGATGGGGCTGAAGATCAATGCCAGTAAGATATGTTGAAATTTCATTATATTCTCTCCCTTCCAAAAACACCTTTACATTGCTTTTTATACTCTAAAGTAGCAATATTGTATTTTTTCTTTCATTTTTTACATCATCGCTATTTCGGGGTGAAAAAAGTATTTTTTTTGTATAGTAAGCGAAGCCTGTGGCTGATCCCAACAAACACTGTACAGTGTACTTGTATATTCAACATGAGAAAATAATTTTTTAATATTTGAGAAAAGTGGTCGTTTGCGATCCATACCAAGCAAAAGTAAATCGATGCCTTTTTCTTTTGCCAATGACATAGCAGCTTGGATTAATAGCTTCATATTTTGAATATGATCTTCTTGAATTGCGATATGAGATAAAAAAGCATAGCTAATTTCTTCATCAATATTAGGAAATCGCATTCCCCCCAATACCCTTGCTTTTATATTCAAAATCCATCGCCATGATTTTATTTTTTTGCTGTAGCCACGTATGATATATTGTTTAAAAGATGACTGATCCCACACGGAAAGACAGCCAATGAGCTGATTATCCTGATGAAGTAGTAAAAAATCACTTATATCAAGCCCGCGTGTTCGATCAGATAAAAGATCTTGCTTAGTCCACACTGGAGCAAGCTGAAAATAGGTGTATTCACGGTTTAAAAATGTGATGATATCTGGAATATCTGCAAGTGTAGCTTGGCGCACTTTACTGGAGACTTTGATCGTTTTTATTGCTATCGCCAATGTGCTTATATCCGCAAGTTGCTTATATTGTGGCAACCCATCCACGCCCGCATTGAACAAGCGTTTGGCGACATGATTATTGGAAATGATACTGGTAACTGTAAGGATGGTTGGGGATGCCTTCTGAATAAGCCGACAGGCTTCAAAGCCTTGTTTGATATAGCGAATTTTATTTCTGTAAGCAGGCAGAGAGCGCAACTGTCCAAGGTATGCCAATGAACGAGGTATACCATCCACAAAAGCTTTATATTGAGCATGGGAAAAGCAGCCGACAACCTTTTTTTTCGACCTAGCAACCATGCTTTGACATATATCACCCTCGATTGCATGTGCTGCAAAAAAATCAGGTTTTCGTTCATAAGATAGTGTGATATCACCACGCATTGGACTATTTTTTAATAAATCGTTTAAACCCTGCTCATCATCTGGCGTGGCTTGACTGAAATAAACGCGATGTTTCATGATGCCTTAATTAACTCACCTTGCCAATTTTGATCACCCAGCGGAAAAAAATTACGCTGCTTGACTTCTGCACGGTGCATTTGATTGATAAGAAAGAAATTTCTAAACATAAAAGCATCACTCCGATTGGGTTTACTAAAACCTCTGCGTAGCATACTAGATATACTATAAAACTCTCCCCTGGCTTTGATACAAGCTGCTTGTAGCTCTACAGCCGTCATTTTTACAGGTTTAAAGGGTACGATATTATAGCTATACTCGGAATCCAGCCACCAGCTTTCATAACTGAGACGATTCTCCTTTTTCAGGCGTTGATAAAGCGGTGTTCCTGGAAAAGGGGTGAGGTGGTTAAAGGCAGTAAGGTAAAATTTATGTTTCATCGCAAAGGCAAGTGTGGCTTCAAAACTTTCAGCTGTATCTTGTTCATAACCAAATACAAAAGTTGCATAAATTCGAATGCCAAAGTGTCGCAAATTGGCAAGGGCGACTTCATAACCACCACCCATTTGATTAAATCCTTTGCCCATTTGTTGTAGGGTTTGCTTATTCAGGCTTTCAAAGCCAATAAGAAGACCCTTACAACCGCTTTTCACCAATAGAGCTAGAAATTCTTTATCGTGGGCTGCATTAATACTAGATTGTGCTACCCATTTTATATTGAGTGGAATCAAGGCGTGCAATAATTCTTTACCTTCCTCCATATTGGATGTGACATTATCATCAATAAAGAAAAAGAAGTTCTTTTTCCCTCGAAGAATTTTGATTTCAGCGATAATATCATCCACAGGTCGCCGATTGTGCGAGGCGTTAAAAACACTTTGAATAGCACAAAATTCACATTTAAAATGGCAGCCCCTACCAGCTTCAATCAAACCAATAGGTAGATAACGTTTGCCCTGATAAATACTTCGATCATAATTTAAATGCTTCAGAGAGGGTCTGGAGTCGCTACGGTAATACTTTTGTAAACTACCGTGTCTGAAGTCATCAAGCAGTCGAGACCAACATTCTTCGGCTTCTCCAATCAAGACACTTTCAGCATATTGAGCCACTTCTTCAGGACATAGCGATGCGTGAAACCCTCCCATAACAACTGGGATATTTCTTCGTCTGTAATCACTGGCAATCTGGTAAGCACGTTTGGCGGTATAAGTCTCAACACTGATGGCAACAAGATCGGTCGGATCATCAAAGGGAATACTTTCATTGCGGTCATCATAGAAGCGAATATCAATATCAGAGGGCGTTAAACCTGCAATGATAGCAGCGGGAAGAGGCTCCATCTGCCATGAACGCAAATATTTTTCATTTTTTCGCCGACCAATGGATGGGTGAATAATCGTGAGTTTCATCGGCCTACAAACCAATCACAGGTATAATACTTGTGTAAATTTCTGGCATAATAACGATAGCCAAGATTTGATGTTAAGCCCAATAAGGGTTGAACACGCGAGCCTGCCAGGCGTTTGGCAATAGACTTAAAACGATAAGTATATCGCCAAGCCCATTCATGACCTTCTTGTAAATCTTTGACACTCATCGCATTGGGTTGAAAAACGACATGCTGACCATCATATAGCTCCCAATCATCACTTAGAATGCGCTTTTCTTTTTTAAGACGGTGATATAAAGGTGTGGCAGGAAAAGGTGTGGCAATAGCAAAGCGAGGCAAATCAATATGGGCATCCATAATAAAGTCGGCAGTTTCTTTGAATATTTCTGATGTATCACCATCCAGCCCGAAAACAAAACACCCCATAACTGAAATATTACATTCATGCAGCTTGCGCACAGCCTCTTGGTATTGGGCTGGTTTATTAAAGCCTTTTTTACTGGCTCTTAGGATATTGCTTGAAATGGATTCAAAACCAATCAATAAACCTGCACAACCGCTTCTACACGCCATATCCAAAAGTTCATCATCTTGACTAATCAGCATAGTACTTAGACCAAACCAACGTATTTTCAAGGCAATGAGTGCTTCAAAAAGTGTCATGGCATAAGCTCTATCCGAGATAAGGTTTAGATCAATAAAGATGATCTTTTTAGCCTTACAATGTTTGATGTCTGCTACAACATCTCCAACCGGCTTTTGATAGGGTCCTCTTCCCCATGCAATTGGTGCAACACAAAAATCACAGGCATGTTTGCAACTACGTGTAGCTTCAAATACATGCTGGGTAATATACGATCCTTTGGGTAATAAATGCCGATGCGGAAACGGCATATTTGTAAGATCCAGATCACTGTTTTGATTATAGCGAGGTTGAAGTTCACCATTATGAAAGTCCTGCAATAACTGTGGCCATGTTTGCTCAGCATACCCCACAACAATGGCATCGGCGTGTTCAGCCGCCTCATCAGGTAGCAGCGTGACATGTGGTCCACCCAAGACAACGGTGATACCTTGTTTCCTGAATTGTTTAGCCAGTGCATAAGCGCGTTTGGCAGATCCTGTGATGACCGTCATGCCAATGAGGTCAGCATCCAGATAGTTAGGGATTTCACGAATGCCCTCATCAATAATGGATACGTTTGCTCCCAGATTGACAGGAACCAATGAAGCCAGTGTGGTTAAGGTGAGAGGGGCATATCTCAGAGACTTTTTGAATGAGCCTCCACGGTGGCGATATAAAGGACCTTTGGGAGAGATGAGAATAATATTCATATTTTTTTCATATTTTCACACATTGCTCCTCCTATTAGGCTTTTCATTGCTCACCCAATGCCCATAGTTGCCAGTCACCAGAAAGGTATAAACATGGTGGTTTAATATCTCCAAGATTATGACCTTGTTGGATGCGGTATGCAATGTAACGTGATAAAAAATTTTCAACACGAATGACCTGAACACAGGCAAGTTGACCTATTTTTTTTGCATAAAGGTATTGTGGATTTTTGCTTAATTGTTGGTCGATATAAACCGCCGTCTGACGTGCTTGAATATGGGAATAATTATTTTTATCCAATAATAAAATGTAATGGGGAATATTATGAAAGTTTGAGGAGGCTGGTATGGAAGGAGTTAGCATGACAAAGCCCCGTAAATTTTTCAGGCAGCGATGTGCAAAGCCTTCATTAATTTTCTCCCCACATATATCACTGCACTGTACTCTTCCCATAAATTGTAACATGGGTGTGTTTTGGGCATAACCGCGTATGCAAACCATGTCGCCTGTGTCGTAACGGTATAGCCCTGCATGATTTGTGATGACAATACGGTACTGTTCGTTTTCAAGCAACTCATGCCCCAAATAAATATCCCCATATTGATCAATAAACTCGTAAAAAGCACTGTGGATGCTTAAGACAGGATAAGGAAATGTAAACAATGGTAAACTGGTAATACCTTCGGTTGCGATCAGACCTTTGCCCTGAATATAAACATTTGGAAAGTAGGCTGTAAGCTCATCTATAAAAAAAGATGAAGATGCGTCTTTCCAACAACTGATGACTTTAAGCTCAGACCATAACATCTGAAAATTACCGCATTGAATAGTGTTGTAGAGTTCTTTGGCTCGCAGCGGGTCAGCTTGGAGCATGGGATGCTGTTGATGAAGCCAGTCTGGTATTGAAAATGAGGAAGTGCCTGTGCGAATATCATATATCACCTGTTCAGCGTGATCCAACAATTTTCTAATAACTTGAAGCATGAATGTTGGGCTCCAAACAGAAATAAAACGCAAGTCTTTGGCAACAATAAGATAACGAAGTGTCCAGTATGCCCAAGCATCCATATCTTCGATGCTGGATATTTGAAGTGGGACTGCCAGCCTAGGAATGAGAACTTCGGCGATTTCGGCACCAAAAAACATCACATCATGTGATGAACTGGAATTCTTTCCAACTGGACTGATAGCCCAATAACTTGAACCTGAAAGAAGGTCTGGGTGATGGGTAAGTAAATCAGCCAACCATGGTTTGATACCACGCCTTAATGCTTCAAATGCGGAATTATTCCATGGAATGATTTTTTGACCGCCACTACTTCCCCCTGTATTTTCAAAAATAGTCGCAGGTTCGGAAAATAAAATGCTCGCATGACCCTGTTGCATCTTTTGAATAGATTCAGCAAAGGATTCATAATGTTGAATAGGAAGTGATGTCTGATAATCTTCAATCGTCTTGAGTTGATTGAAATGATATTGTTTGCCGAAGGATGAGTCCTTATTTTTATTTAAAATACGATGTAATTGGGCTAACTGAGCTTCCTGCGGATTTTCAAGCGCATTGAGGAATAATTTATAATCTTTTTTAAGCTTGTGAAGCATGAGCACCTTGTAAAAAAATACGTTTCGCTCTGGCTTTTAAATTATCAGGTGATAGCTCGGCAAGACAAACAAGTTCATCACCATGGATAAACCCTGGGTTTTTTTGCAGGAAAAAACGAACATCGGGTAAATGGCTGTGTTGATTTGGAATGTTTGTCCATACATCTTTTAATCGCTCACGCGGCGGATTAAAAGATAAAACACCAGTCGAAGCATTATAGCTATCTCCGAACTGTTGCTTGGCAAGGTGATGGGTGAGATCCTGCTGCCATACAGATGCGTCTTTACGAAAGTTGGGAAAGTATTTTTTCGTAAAAATACTGAGATAGCGATAAGTACGGTGTCCCTTGCTAATAAGAAGCCAATATAGCGGCATGTCGGCTTGCTGCCAAATTTGCCCTGAAAGACGCAGAAAAAACATCCCAGAGTCTTGTTTGCCCCAATAAGTATGATGAACAATGGTATCACCCGAGAATATCACACGTATGGAATGCCCTTGAAAAGAAGTTTCCAATACCTGAAGCGTTGAAAAACCACAGATATTTTCATCTGAATTTTGCATAAGAATAACATAATCTTTGTTATCCAAATCGGCAAAGAATGTGCGTTCATTGCTATCGGCATAATATTTCTGATACAGACACAGCATCCCATTACGCCATGCTGTTGATAGCTCATGAATTTTATAGACTTGCGTATGGCATGGGATGATCTGAGACATAAGTCTGCAGGTTAAGACATTGGATAATTTTTGTCATATTTAACTGATGTTACGCATCTGACTACCGCGTAATTAAGCCTGCGACTATTACAGTGGCTACAGCGAAGTGCATGACGCTTCTCGCTTAATAACAAAGGTGATCGCCCCGTTCTCATAGCAACTACTCTCATATTGATAACCCGTAGGTAGACCAAAAGCGTGGTATAAAAGGCTGGTTGACATCGAAAATCCTCGTGTTTTTCGCCAATCTTATCAAAAAATAACGCATTTATCGAATGGACCAAAATACCCCTGTTCACTCAAGAGCAATACCTACAAATGAAACGCTTAAACTTTAATACCCAAACGCGTTGCAACTTCATGGTAAACTTCAGACAAGCCTCCCAAATCACGGCGAAACACATCCTTATCCAATTTACGATTGGTTTCGATGTCCCACAAACGACAACCATCGGGGGAAACTTCATCTCCCAGCACAATATCGCCATTCAACAAGCCAAATTCAAGTTTGAAGTCCACCAAACGAATGCCTGCTTCTTCCAAAATATTCGACATCACCGCATTCACATCCAATGCCAAAGCACGCATCTCGCGGATTTGTTCCGCTTTTGCCCAGCCAAACAGCTCACAATGCTCGGTATTAATCATCGGGTCGCCCAAGGCATCATCTTTATAAAACAATTCGGTTAAGGGGCGTTTTAACACCAAGCCTTCTTCCAAGCCCAAACGCTTGCAGATCGAACCCGCAGCGATGTTTCGCACCACGACTTCCACAGGCATCATGGATAAAGCATGGATGCGCATTTCATTATCAGCTTCTCGGCGAATGAAGTGTGTTTTTATACCTACATCTTCTAAAGCAGCAAAAAAGAACGTGGAAATAGCACAGTTCAACACACCTTTACCCGTGATGGTATCGTGTTTCTTACCATCAAAGGCTGTGGCATCATCTTTAAAAACCTGAATCAACTCACCTTCGATATCGGTGTTGTATAAGGCTTTGCCTTTACCTTCATATTTTACGTTTTTTTTCATCATCAAACCTACCTTGTTCACATCTTTCAATCTAAAAACAGAAAAGCTCCTGATAAATCAGAAGCTTTTAAATTGGTGGAGGCGGAGGGAGTCGAACCCTCGTCCGAAAACCATCAGCCAATGGCACTACATGTTTAGTCTATTCAGATAGCACCTGAAGAGCATTGAACAGACAAGACATTCAACAGGTCGATTCGTAACTTTTTAACCGACAAAACCACGAGTCAACAGTTTTGAATGGCGATTCCATCTAAATTGCCCTGGGTTCTTCATGGATGAACACCTCAAGATCAGGGTAACTTACGCAGCGTAAGCTAGTTCTACTTCGTCGTTTGCAATTATTGCAAGTGGCCTGGATAACGGGCGTACCTACCCGACATGCACCACAGGGTTCAGAATCTTCGTCGAAACCAGTCGCCCCCATTGGAACCACGAAATATAACCATTCAGGATTAAAGCGCAATAAACCCGAGACAATAGATCAAACCCACACGGTGTGATTTTAGAAAAAAATCAAACCCCCATGCTTCACCACGCTGCCATAACACAGCACAAAGATAGATTTGGTAACATGTTGCTACTAACCATGCAAGTTGCACGGATTCAGCAAAGCTGGAAGCAACCAAGCCCAATAAAGCAATCATCCATAAAGCCAAGGCAATAATCGCCAACACCGCCTTATTCCCAAGCCAAATCGCGGTGGATTTCACACCGATTTTTAAATCATCTGCGCGGTCACCCAAGGCATAAGCAGTATCATAGGACAAAGCCCAACAAATATTGGCGACAAACAACAACCAAGGTAAGGGTGAATCCATGATATTTCCCGTTTCTGCTGCCCAAGCCATCACAGCACCCCAGCCAAATGCCATCCCCAACCATGCTTGAGGGAAGGAAGTATAGCGTTTCATAAAAGGATAAAATGCAGCCAATATGACCGCAACTACGGACAATTCAATGACCAAGATAGAACATTGCAACACCAAGCCAAAAGCCAGTATAAGCATCATAAAAAAGCCTAATAGTGCGGCTTTGGGCGCAATTCTACCTGCTGCAATCGGGCGTTGCTTGGTGCGTTCCACATGCGGATCAAAATCACGATCTGCATAATCATTGATGATACAACCTGCTGAGCGCATGAGTATCACGCCGCCCACAAACACGACCATATTCAACCATGAGGGATGCCCCGATGAGGCTGCCAAAAGACCCCACAACGTTGGCCATAACAACAACCAATAGCCCACAGGCTTATCAACACGCATCAATTGCAACCAATCCTTCATATTGCCAACAGGAGATAAATTCATCGCTGCCCTTCCAAACGTTGTATCTCTTGCCAAAATTCAGGCTTGAAAATCTCCACCACCAAGGCTTGTGTACCCACAGAGGAGCGTAACACAGAGCGCCTCCCCCATCGTCCATCATCCAACTGAATAATGCTCAAATCAGACCTTGCCAAGGATAAACCTCGTTCCGCGAGAAGGCTTGCCAAGGGCTTGATACCTGCTTCCAAAGCTTCAACCAATGATTGAGGTAAGTCATGCAAAGGTAACACCGATTCCGCATCAAACATCACAACACCTTGATAACACAAGGATACCTGTCGACGTAAAGCATAGTTTCCCGCTTGGCAATGCAGCAATTCTGCTTCATCAGCCGATATTTTATCCATGAATTGATCATGTAACTGCACACTTAAAGGCATGCCAAACTGCCTGTTTAAAAAGTTTGTTAATGCTGTGGTCACAGTCAGTATTGCTTTAAGTTTCTGCTGCTTACACCCACCTTCTGCCAACCAGTCTCG
Source organism: Mariprofundaceae bacterium (assembly GCA_030950925.1). Taxonomy (GTDB): domain Bacteria; phylum Pseudomonadota; class Zetaproteobacteria; order Mariprofundales; family Mariprofundaceae. The sequence goes on along the minus strand of JAUZQO010000035.1, from coordinate 23,655 downwards.
AACCAAGCGCCAATCTTCATTTTTCCATTGATTTGCAAACATGCTCGCATCATGTGTGCTGACTGCATACGGTCAAGCTTGCGATGTTTCATACTTTTCGCTGCAATGGGCAACATGCCACATTGCCGAATTTTTTTTCAACAAGCTCTAACACGCCAAAGCAGCGTATCTATTCCTGAAGATATTGCGCATTACCTGCGTCACGTCATGCGTTTGCACGAAGGTGATTTTTTGACTATTTTCGATGGTCATGGCGGCGAGTATCAAGCCCAAATTGAGCAACTTTCCAAACAACATGCGAGCTGTTTCACCACCTCTTTTGATGATGTCAGCCGCGAACTTCCTATCCCCATTCATATTATTCAATGTGCCAATAAAAGTGAGAAAATTGAAACTGTGTTGCAAAAAGGCACGGAGTTGGGAGCCGCCAGCTTCCATATTGCCAACAGTCAACGCTCTGTGCTCAAGCTATCAGGCGTTAAACTCGAAAAAAGATTGGAGCGGTGGCAACGGATTATCATTGAAGCAGCAGAACAAAGTGAGCGAACGGCTATACCTGCGCTTTATTGGCATGCACGTTTATCTGATATGCCATCTTTTCATCAAGCTTATGCCCTACACCCCCATCAATCCACACCTTGGAAGAACCTGCGAGAACATATCCAGCAAGCTCAATCCATTGCTTATGCCATTGGCCCTGAAGGCGGCTGGAGCAACGATGATTTAAACGTACTACATCATAAGGGCTGGCAAAGTATGACCTTTGGATCACGTATCATGCGCACTGAAACAGCAGCTCCCGCGCTTTTGGCGGCCACACAAGCCTTACTTTAAGGTTTTTCAACTTCTGTAGATATCGCCATTAAGTCTTCATGAATACGATCAAAGGCAAGATAAGCTTGTCTCGTTTCTTCTTTTGGTGTGTTTTTGCGAAGCCAGTCAATCAAATCTGTCCACATTTTCATGGTTTGAGCATGGCTGGGCATAATGCCAGCATAAGGAAGTTCCACTGTGACCACTGGAATACGATGTTGTACGCCTGCGGAATTCCCTAGAGAACCTGGGTATGTCCCGATCAAATGCAGGTGAAGTGCGCCCAAGGTTTTAGGACCATGCGGTGGACCATCAAAGTCCAACACCCCATACGGTGCATGCACCGATACAATCACATCAGGTTTAAAATCTCTGATTTCTTGATAAAGCCAAGCACTTTCGGGTTCACTCAAGGCTGATTCCCCAGGGTAACGGCGCGGATCATGTCCTGTTTTACCCCAATAAACCGTGGTGCGCTGCTGCCAGAAGGGTGTTGGCATATTGCGGTTTAAATCCACCCCATGCGCATTCAAGCGCGAAGAGTGACGCTGCAACAAGCCATCAGGGTTTAACAAAGGAACCACATGCCAATGAAACAAGCCCGAATGATAACGATTCAATATTTTCATCCAACGAAATATGATGCTGACAGCGGCATATTCGTCACCATGCGTACCGCCTATCAATAAAATACGTCCTTGGGGCGTTCGTCTTTTCAGCAGTGGTGGATACTCCTTGAATAAAATACTTTGCCCGTTGACTGAACGTCCAGTGCTATCCTTTAACCCTTGTTGCAAACAAGCATGCACGCTCACACTACCCAGTTTATGACCAATACGGAGGCATTCATCATGCACAGCTTTCGTGCTACTCGCTTGGGAATAAGGTGCATATAAAAAAACACAGCAACAAATCAAAAAAAAATTCAACGTCATGCTGTGAAGGGTAAGGATTTTCCTGCTATGTACCACTGCGATACCCCAGCGATTGAAAAACATACTGGATACGATAGAACCATGCCATGAATGCATCTTTTCTTTTCCCCCTTGCTGGTATTTTTACGTTAATCAGTGCCTACTTAATTTGGCAGAAAACGTATCAAAAAGACCATATAAGTCCGTCACGTACTGAAGCAGTATTGATGACATTACAAAGTATTTCAGCAATCTGTACCGCGCTTGGTATTGTGTTGCTCCACCCCATTGAAGCACAGAAAATTCACTTTAGTTTAATTGAGGCCACCGCCAGCGCAACTTTATTGGTTCAACTGATGTATCTTTTTGGTTTATTTCGGCATGGCATTCAGGGCTTAGGCTTACTTTTATTACCTGTCATTGCTGTTCCACTGCTAGTGGCTCCTTTTTTACCTGTGGATAGAACCACTCAACCCATCATCCTTACCTCATCTATTTTAGAAACTGGGCATTTGCTTGTGTCCATGATTGCATATGCAGTACTCACCATGACTGCTTTTCATGCCGTCATGCTTTTACTTCTGGATCAAGCCTTGAAGCGTAAAAAGATGCACCCCGTCATTCAAGCCATGCCCGCACTCATGTCACTTGAAACATTGATGATGAGCCTGCTTCGTTGGTCTGTTTGGTTGTTGCTTTTGGCTATTTTGACAGGGCTTGTGTGGCAGTGGGTTGATTTTTCAAATTTTGCATTGTTAAATCATAAAGTACTTTTAGCACTGATGTCCTTTGCTTTACTTTCCTGGTTGATTCAACAGCAGCACAAGGGTGTTTGGCATGCCCGTCGCACCAGCCAACTTATATTGATCGCATATGTGTTGATGTTACTGGCTTACTTTGGCGTTCATTTAATCAATGCTTGGGTCGGCTAAGCACTTCACAACAACCTCATAATCATGGAAAATTTTGCTTTATCTCTCCCCATCGCCTTAGCACTACTCTTTGTTTTGCTCTTATTATCCGCATTTTTCTCAAGTTCTGAGACAGCCTTAACCCGCGCTCGACGCGCTCGTTTACGTATCTTGAGCGAACAAGGTAATCGCGGTGCAGCATCCGCCGAAATCATTTTAAAAGAACCTGAAAGAATGCTTTCAGCCATTTTATTGGGCAATAATTTCGTCAATTTCGCGGCATCAAGTTTAACCGCTGCCATCTTTGTCGCAGCCTTTGGTGAAGCAGGTATTTTGTACGCCACATTGACCATGACTGTGGTGGTGGTGGTCTTTGCAGAAGTGTTACCCAAAACGCTTGCCGTGGCTTATGCTGAAACGATTGCTTGCAAGGTTTCATTGCCCTTGAAATGGTTGCTTTACCTCTTTCACCCCATCATTTTCATGTTGATGTATGCCATCGACTTTATGAAATATGTATTACGCGTACCCAGCCAACAAGAAACAGCTTTTAGTCATCAAGAACTCGCTGCCATGGTGGACATGAGTGCTGAATCAGGATTACTGGATGATGCACGTGAACAAATGCTTGCCAGTAGCTTGAGTTTGCATGAAATCCCTGTCAAACAACTCATGACCCCGCGCAAAGGCATCATCATGTTGGACGGAAACATGAGTGTGGAAGCCTGTCAACAATTGGCATTAAATCAGCCTCATTCACGCTACCCTGTCTTTTTATCCCAACAAGATAACATCATTGGTATTATTCATTTGCGCGAACTGATTAAACTCAAAAAAACGAAACAAAGTTTAGCGCATGCGACCATTTGGAAAACACCACTTTACACCCCAGCCAATCGCCATGCCTTGAGTCAACTGTTTGATTTTCAAAAGCAACACCAACATCTTGCCATTGTTGTGGATGAACGGGGAGATATTGAAGGCTTGATTACCTTGGAAGATATTTTGGAGGAAATCGTGGGTGAAATCGAGGATGAATCTGATGTTCCGACATGCTCAGATATTTGGCAACAACCCGATGGCTCTTTGGTCGTCACGGCCACTGCCAATGTACATGACATCAATCAAATGTTGGACAGTGATTTACCTGAAACAGGTGCAACTACGGTCGGGGGCTTGATAGTTCAGATTTTGGGACAACAACCTGACAGTCAAGTCAGCTTACCCGTCAAACAATTACGTTTGGAAGTATTAAGCATTGAACAGCATTGGATCCAACGCATTCGCATTAAAAAAACAAAGAAGAAACGTGGTTAGGGAACTCCCTCAGAAATGGAGCACTTCAGACATAATAACTTGGGGCAGTAGCCATTCTATAGGTTTATCAGCTTAAATACTTTCGAATATTTGCCAATAGCATTGCTTGCGATGCTTTTTTATCCAACGCGTCAAAAGCTCCCCCCATCCTTTGAGGTGATCTTTTCCATACTTGATAGGCATCCTTTAATAACTGTAAGACTTGACTTATCTTGCTTTGATTCAAACCAGCAGCCCAATGAGGCTGATGAAATCCCGCCGCCAGCAAACGAACATATTCACATTTCGAACGCTGCAAACAAGCAGCTTGTAAATTGACGCCACCAGTACACAGTGCATGATATGCTTGCAAAAAACCTGCACCATCCGCCTCTGCCAAACATAGCCAGCCCGACACACGCGGGTTGATTTCCAAGACATGCCAGCGTCCATCTTCTCCTTGCTTGCACTCCACTTCAGCAAAACCCTGCCAACCAATATTCTCCAATAACTCAACCGCCCCCTGATAAAGTTCGGGGATCCACTCTGCTTTAGCCGCTGTTGTTTCACCAAAATCACCATGCGATGTTTCTGCAACTTGTAAACGTCGTCCAGTAAAACCACGCACCACCTTGCCATGCCTATCAAAGAGCAACATGACCGTTGCCATACGCGATGTTTCACCTTCGATATAGTATTGAACCCGTTGTAATAAAGGTGAAGCTTCTTGCTGATTTAGATAACAGGACAATGCTTGGGATGATGCAAAGGTTTGAAAATCACCGCGCGAAGATTTTAATATAAGTGGGTATGACAGTTGTTCTGCAACTTGCATCAACTTATCCCATGCCAACCATTGCGTTTCAGGTATCTGTAAAAAACCATCATAATCTTGCAAACATGATAAATCAGATTGTTCCATGCTTTCAGTGCTTGCCACCAAGTGTAATAAGCCCCTATCTTGCAAAAAACACCGAAACTCAGCCGTAAACATGGCAATATCATCCACGCAAGGTAGCCATACCCCTGAAATACCTGCCTTTTTCAAATTCAAGGCATACACACTTTCAATCACATTCCCCAAACTTGGTACAACGTGATAATGATCCAGATAGCGGCTTTTTTCAATCCAAGGCTCTATTGAGGAAGCCAAACCCTGAACGGCAAAACCCGCACGCCCCGCTGCTTGTGCCAAAGCAAACATTTGAGAATCTTGTAAATCATGAATCACAAAGGGTAAGTGGTATTGAAACAAAGAATCTCCTTAAAAGTAGTCAAATTCATGGACATCAGCATCATACGTCCATGACTTTACATACACTTCCTCATATCAGCAAAGAAACTTCGCCCAACCCCACGTTCAGCATCATTTGGCTCCATGGTCTGGGTGCTGATGGGCATGATTTTGAGCCGATTGTCGATGCGTTAAACTTGCCGAAAGATGTCAGTATACGCTTTATTTTTCCCCATGCACCTGCGATGCCAGTCAGCCTCAATGGGGGATACATCATGCCAGCTTGGTATGATATCAAACAACAAGACCTCGGTGTCGAACATGACCGCGAGGGCGTTCATCATTCAGCACAGCAAATTCAAATGTTGATTGATCAAGAAATCATGCGCGGCATCCCTGCCGACCACATCATACTTGCAGGTTTTTCTCAAGGTGCTGCCATGTCACTTTATGTGGGCTTGCGCCAGCCAAAACCGTTGGGCGGTATCATGGTGTTATCAGGCTATCGACTGTTACCCAAAGAGGATACAGCCACAGAATCCTGCGCCGAACACACACCCGTGTTTATCGGACATGGCATAGCTGACTCTGTGGTCGATATCGCTTTGGGGAGGCTTGCCTATCAATATCTAACATCTCAAAATATGGATGTGACTTGGCACGATTACCGCATGCAACACAGCGTCTGCCCTGAAGAAATCACGGATATTAGGGCTTGGTTGTTGCAGCGTTTTCAAGCCTTGGCTTAAAACTTAAGGCCACACCGTTGTTGCACCAACGCTGCCCTGTAGGTTTTGGACCATCCTTAAACACATGACCTTGATGACCACCGCAACGCACGCAATGGTATTCATGCCGAGGAATAATGATTTTGAAATCTAATTGGGTGTCCACATGCCCATCAATCGGCTGAAAGAAACTGGGCCAACCTGTACCACTATCAAACTTGGCTGAGGACTCAAACAACGGCAAGGCACAACCCGCACAGACATAGACTCCTTCGCCATATTCTTTATTCAATGGGCTACTGAACGCAGGCTCTGTGCCTGCATGCCGCAACACATCATAAGCTTTTGGGCTCAATAATGCCTGCCACTCCGCATCTGAATGGGTGATGGTTTCCATAGCTTCTCCTTTTCCTACATGTTCAGCCCATGATAAACGTGGCAATAAAGGCGCACTTGCCACCACAGCGCCAATATATTTCAAACACAAACGCCGTTTCATGGTTCACCCCAAAGTTCTTTCAAACGCTGATCTCGACCGCAGTTGTAACGGTAAAACTTATAACGAATCGGATTTTTATGATAATAATCTTGATGGTAATCTTCGGCTGGCCAAAAGTGTGTGGCAGGTATAATTTCAGTCACAATCGGTTGTGAAAAATGTTTTTCCTTCATGATGAAGGCTCTGGAAGCCAATGCCGCTTGATGTTGTGCTTTGGAATGATAAAAAATGGCAGGACGATATTGCGAACCCACATCACAAAATTGGCGATTGGGGGTGGTTGGATCACTGTTTCGCCAATACACCGCCAGCAAATCACGATAAGACACAATATCAGCATCAAAAAGCACCTGTACAGCCTCGGCATGCCCCGTTTGACCCGATGATACTTGCGCATACGTCGGATTATTTTGATGCCCACCTGTATAACCCGATGTGGTTGAAATCACGCCATCTAACTTATCAAAAGGATGTTCCATGCACCAAAAGCAACCGGCTGCAAAGGTCGCTTTTTCCAAGGTTTTCGCTTGCGCCTGCGTTACCATCATCATGACCACCATCCATATCATTATTTTCATATTCACCACCTATATCCAACACAAAATAATAGCCAAAAACCAACAAAGAACGACCTTACACATTTCGTGTGTAAAAATATATTTGACGAGTGAATCACAAAGCCCTAAGTTTCGCCGCGCTCTCAACTGAGGGCAGTTTGAAACAAGTCGGGGCGTAGCGCAGCCTGGTAGCGCATCTGGTTTGGGACCAGAGGGTCAGGTGTTCGAATCACCTCGCCCCGACCATTCAGTTTTCCTTTTTTAATATTATAGTCGTATCAGCGCCTGTAGCTCAGCTGGATAGAGCAACGGACTTCTAATCCGTAGGCCACTGGTTCGAATCCAGTCAGGCGCACCATTTTGTTATATCAGATAAGTGATGTGCTTGTTGTTTGAAGAAGCAACCCTATGCTTCGCCACCCATAAAGCTTGAAACATAAACTTTATGATTGATGTACTGGAGAGATGTCTGAGTGGCTGAAGGAGCACGCCTGGAAAGCGTGTGTACGCGAAAGTGTACCGAGGGTTCGAATCCCTCTCTCTCCGCCAGAGTTTGAAAGATTCGTGTATCGCATGAATCTTCGAAAAATTAGAGTGGGTTTACCTTTGATTTTTTACAGTTGCTGATCGGGTTGGGCTCCGCACGGTGGATGCTTGTGAACCCCGTCAGGTCCGGAAGGAAGCAGCGGCAGCGAGTTATACGCGCGTTGCGGTTTCGTCTGGCTCGATCAGCTCTTTTTTAGCGTGATTCCCGCTTGTTAAAATCAGCAATACACCACCTTATTGACATATCCCCTTGGGAGATTTTATGAACTTATCCATTACGGAAGCAAATATTCGCTCATTATACATTGGACTTATTGTACTCGCGATGGTATTCATGTTCTTACCCATACATATTCAATTTATTGGCGAAGAAAGCGTTTATGCTGTTTATCTTCAAAACATGTTGCAAACAGATGATTATATCAATACGTTTTACCGCCCACCTTTATTTTTATGGGTCGGTATCGGTTTAGAAAAAGTTTTTAATTTTCATTCTATTGAACTTCCCCTAAGAATCGCTTCTATTTTATCGTCACTTTGTGCTGCATTTTTTACGGGGCTTTTTGCCCATAAAGTTTTTCAAAAACAACATGCGGGCATCATTGGAGCTTTGGTCTTTCTAACATTGGGAGAGATTCAGTTTTGGTATGGATGGCTTGGCTATGCCGATGCCATGTTTTTATTTTTTATTTTTTCTTCAACTGTATGCATTTGGCTTGCAGCCCAGTTTAAGAAAGTTCATTGGTATGCTCTAGCAGTCATACTGATTAATCTCGCTTTTCTCACCAAAGCACTCACTGCCTATGCTTTCTTTTTTAGCACCTTACTCATTGTTGCTTATGGGTTTCAAAGCTGGAAATTCTTTCTGCGCCCCATCAATATTCTTTTATCGACAGGAATCATCATCGCACCTTTTTTTTGGGCTTCCATGCACGGAAGCGGGGCATCATCAACATCGTCAAGTTTGATTCATGATATTGCCATGCGTTTTACAAGCATTGATATAGCTCACTACTTAAAACACCTGACGATGTTCCCTATTGAATTTATAGCACGTATGGCTCCTGTATCCATTGTTCTTATTTACTTCATGATGAAACAAAAACCGAACGTTGAAAGCAACATCATTCGTATGATTGGGGCGATTTTTATCATCAATTATTTACCCTATTGGTTGGCACCTTTTTCAAATATGCGCCATGTTGTTCCTCTTTACGCATGGGCATCCTTAGCACTCACCTACTTTCTTTTACAATATAACTTTAAAGCTCAAAAAGCAGCTGTCATTGCCATTGCCATTGTACTTTTTTTGAAAATTCCATTTAGTTTATGGGGGCTTCCTTTTCTCAAAGAAAAAGATGCAAGCCAAGATTTTAAACCTGCTGCTATAGATATTCTTAAACAAGTTGGCAATCATGCGACGATTCGTCAAAGCTCTGTTTCATTTGTAGGCTTTGCCCTTACCGCCTATATCAATGAAATCCAATCATCCAAAGAAAATATTCACTTCTTAAATAGCAACGATCATCATGTCTATATTATTGCCCATGATCCCTTGAAAGGCGCGAGCATTATTAAAACGTATACTCTTTTTGGTGACATCAACTATCTGCTTTATTTGAAGTAGTTTTAGATACAATATAACGAGGGCGACCCTTCACCTCTTCATAAATTTTTGCGATATATTCACCAATAATTCCAAGTGCCAACATCATCAAGCTCGATATAATCAACAACAAAAGAATGACTGTACTAAAACCTGTAACAGCTTCCCCCATAAAGTATTGGTACATGGTATTGCTTGCCACAAGTCCCGCAAATACAAGAAAAAACAAGCCTGATATTGAAATCATACGCAATGGTGCCGTTGAAAAAGCTGTGATGCCTTTAATAGCTAAACCAAGTAAAGCCCATGTTGACCATTTACTCTCACCATGCTCCCTATCGGCGACTTCAAATGTGATGTGTTCCCGTTCAAAACCTACCCATGCAGACATGGCTCGAAAAAAAACATTGCGCTCCCCCATTTCTTTCCATGCTAACACAACCTTTCGATCCAAAAGTTTGTAATCACTGGCTCCAGAAAAATCAAAACCTGATAGCTTGCCCATCAGCGTATAAAAAATATGTGCAAACAGTTTAGAGCTCAAGCTTTCATCACCACGAGATACTTTAACCGCTTCAATAATATCAGCGCTCCCTTCTTCCCAACGATGAATCATATCAGGGAGAAGTTCTGGAGGATGCTGCATATCGGCATCTAAAAGAATAACGGCATCACCGATAGCTTGATCCAAACCTGCGCAAATAGCCTGCTCTTTACCAAAATTTCGACTAAGGCGTAATCCTTTCACCTCTTTAAGCATGTTTGATAAGCTAACAATTTTCTCCCAAGTTTTATCTTGTGAACCATCATCAATCATCAATATTTCAAACGGATTATTCGTTTGTTCCATCACCTTGTGAACACGTTGAATGCTGGATTCAATACATTCAAATTCATTGTATGCAGGAATAATGAGAGAAATCATGGCTTTACTCATAGGGTCGCCTAGCAGACATGCCAAGAACCACATGAGGGAACCAAATATTCATTTTTGGGCATGGTAAAAAATCTAATTTTAATTTCTCGAAAAAGACAGATAACGGAAAAGCATGAGGAAAAGGAAGATTCTGTATATCTTCAAAGCCACAATCTTTATAAAGTTTTCTCAATGTATCGTCATCATAATAGGTGACATGCTCAGGAAGCTTGAATGATGGCCACCTTTTTTGCATACCTTTACGCCAAAAACTACCCATATCAGGTGTCGCTAAAATAAGGTACCCCCCAGGTTTTAAACGCTTATACAAGTCTTCTACAAATGTTTTTGGATCATAAATATGTTCAATGACTTCAACAGATATAATACAATCAAAGGTTTTCCCTTGGGGAATTTCATTGACTCCACCATGAAAAATTTCATCAGCATAAAGCAAAGACTTTTTAACTGCGCCCAATGAAAAATCTGTGCCCACTCTCTGATTAAAATAAGGCTTCGCTTCATCCAATAAATAACCATAACCACAGCCAACCTCTAACAAATCACCGCCTGTAAGCTGTTTACTATTTAAAAGTGATAAAAAACGAGAAAAAGTTGGTCTTAAAGATTTTTCCTGCTCAGAATAGTCACTATAACCTTCATTGATACCATCGCTGCCTTCGAAATATGCATCATCTGAATATTGAGAAAGCATGTCTTTTTCACTTAAACGTGGATTAAGGTACCACAATTGACAATCACGACATTGAACAACGCGATAAGGATGGAAAGAATAATTTTTCTCATAAACGTGCGTGCTTTCACAAAGAGGGCAAACACAGTTTTCTACGTGTAATGGCATTAAATTCAAACTCCCCATGCTAACGAATTTAGATTCAAACATGTTAAATATCATTCCAATCAATGATAGAGTCGCCGACTCTATGTCTAGCATGAGATAAGAAAACAACTATTATGACTTCATTCTACGGGCGAATATATGTTTAAGATAGCATTCAAACTTTTATTTTTTATTTTTATTTCTTGTATATCAATCATATACTTGACTGTGGCAACAACGCCATTTCACCCTATCAATGCAATCAATAACCAAGCTATAGAAAACATCTATTTATCACTCTCATGGTGGCGTGCATTGATTGAGCCGATGACTGCACCACTACATATTCTCGCCACCCTTCCAGATATTCGCATGGGCACCCTTTCCATCGCGTTATGGAGCTTACTGATTGCCATCATTTATATGCTTCAACACTTCAAACAAAACCATAACATTCAAGAAACAATAAGCATGTGGGGGACTCTCCTATATGCAGCACTTTTATATAGCACATTTTTTTTATTGGTTCCACTACCTAATTGGATGCTTATCAAGACAGATAAAAACCTTATCATTACAGACTTACACAGTCACAGTCTTTTATCTCATGATGGTGTTGTCACCTTAAAAGATAATTTATCCATTCATCAACAACGAGGGTTTGATCTTGTTGCTTTGACCAATCATCCCAACACATTCAAAGCCAGAATTACCTATCAACAAAAAACAAACGATCTTTCCGAAGCCATTTCAGGCATGGAAATACCTGTTTACTATGGCGGACACTTTTATTTAAGTGTGTTTGGCATCAACCATCAAATAAAGCTCCCCGATGGTTTAGCATGGTCTCAAGGCCATAAAAAACCTCTTTCTCCGAAAAATCTTCCTGATCATTTATGGTCGGTCAAAAAACTGATTCGCGTGATTCATCAGCATGGTGGCGTGCTTGCCGTGGTTGCATTGCATTTGGATGTTAAAGAAGTTCAAGGCTTAGCCCGTGCAGGTGTGGATGCCTTTGAAATCGTTAATTTTGGGCATCACCCGCTATCAGACGATGTACGCCAAGCCATGCTGCAAGCACAAAAAGACTATGGCGTTGCCCTCATTGCTTCCAATGATTGGCATGGTTGGACAGGTATTTTAAACACTTGGACAATCATTCAAGTAGACCCAGCGTTGCACAATCAATCATTGAAAAAACAAGTGATTGATACGATCAAGCAGCATGGTAATCAGGTCATCCCTGTGACCGTATATCCTATGCACACCATGAGCAATACAGAAATCCTATTCGCCCCATTCATTGCCTTCTATCAATATGCCAAAACGATTTCCTTACCACAACTACTATCCTTATGGGCTTACTTTTTCTTATTTCTTATACTTTCTAAATACTGGAAGTACCAGCGTATGACCCTTGCCCAAACCACCCAACACAGCCTTCTGATTGGCATGTCCACAGCTATTTTATGGCATGGAATCAGCCTATACCAAGCGTGGACGTTATCTCTTATTCATCCACCATTGGCGTATCAAGTCAGCCTTTATGCCATGGCTTTGGGAGCCTTTAGCTTGTTGTTAGAAAGTTACCGCATCAAGCGACAGGTGTTCAAATAAACCCTTGGAGTTAGCTTGCCCACATGGTTTTAGATCGTTACATCATCAAACTTTGGTTACCCGCATTTTTGGGCATGTTAAGCATCGTCATGGGTGTGGAGCTTTTAGCACGCGCCTTGAAATTGCTCGAACTCTTTGCGGACAAAGATATTGACTGGGGCTTTATGCTCACCCTGCTTGAGGCAGTCTTACCCGAATTTTTGATGGTCACCGTGCCAATGGCATTCTTTTTCGCCATGCAGTCGATGATTCTTAAACTCTATGAAAGCAGCGAAATGGATGCTTTTCGGGCATCGGGGCTGTCTTACTTGCGTATTTTCCGTTCCCTTTTTGTTTTATCCATCATCACATGGCTATGTTTAACCTTTGTCAGCATGGTCTTACTACCCAAAGGTCAAAAAATATTCCAAGGTCTATTGGCAGCGATTCAAACCATGAAACCTGCGCCTGATTTTGAGCCCTTTCGATTTACACAAGGTATGGATGGCTTCAATGTTTATGTGAAGGGAAAAGATAAAGAAGGCTTGTTTCAAAGTTTTTTACTCGAAGATAGACGAACAAGTACGCCCATTATTTATATGGCAGAAAAAGCCAAACTCGAAAAACTTGGTCAACAACTTCAATTCACCCTGTTTGATGGCACACGTTTGGAAGGGCAGGGTGAAGAACTTCGTTCATTGGCATTCAAACGCTACCAAGTATCCATCAATATGGGCGACTTGGGCATGTTAAAAGTGCCAAACATGCAAGATTGGCAGTTCACAACAGCAGGTTTATGGAAGCTGGTGCGAGAAACAGATCGCACGGACGCGCTGGCAGAGTGGAATCGCCGTTTGCTTGTGCCTACCACCGTTTTTATTCTCATGATTTTTGCTATTCCCTTATCCTATAGCCCCAAACGATCAGGTAAAACAGGGGCTTATTTGGTGGGTATTGGCTTAGTCCTGTGTATTTATAACTTACAAGTCACCCTCAATCAGAAAGTCGCCAACGGAAGTTACCCGTGGTGGTCCATGTGGATCGGGCAAGGGGGTTTACTCGCACTTGCCACGTGGCTATTTTATCAAGGCAGTCGTGGAAATTATTATTCTATTGGATCTCTTTTTTCGCCGTTGAAACGGCTTTGGAAGACAAAGAAGCCAAGCCAATAGCCAAAAATATCCCTGCATACATACTGGCATGGTATTCTTCCACTGCTTGCGATGTGAAGCCATGCGTTGCCAAACCTATACCTGATAAGGCAATCAATAGCTGATGGGGTTGTTCCCAATCAACCTTCCAACCCATGCGAATCCATACACCCAACCATAACAAAAGAATGATAAGTCCCAAAGGGCCCCAGCGTGTGAGTTCCATGATGTAAATATTATGCGGCACTGAAAATGAATCATGCCCTTCCATATTCAAATTTTTATGCTGGGCAATGATAGTTTTTGTTACACTGGGAAAGCCGCCTGTACCAATGCCTAATATGGGTGATTGTTTCCATGCTTCCCAAGATACATACCATAATGACAAACGAGCCTCGGCATCTTGCAAATCACCATGGGAAAAAGCCTTGAGGCTATCAACAGTCCATTGAATGCGTTCTTTCGCAGGCCCCATCATGATGGTGACTAAAGCCACCATCATCACAACAATAGCACCCAATATCATGCGCAAGCTAAGATGCTGCAACCATAGTTTCCATGCCATCACCATGGTCAAAACCAAGATAACAAGATAACCACTACGCCCTTGCCCGATAAACACCATCACCACTGCCCATAAGCTCACTGCCCACAAAGCATAACGCCATTTATTTTTTTGGAGCCAACCCAAATGCAACAACCAAGCAGCCCAAATGCCATACAATAAACCAAAACTGATATGACCAATCAAACCTGCTGGATCGGCTTGGGATGAACCACCAGGTGCAGCCACGGGGAGCGGGATGCCTTGGGATTGTGCCACGCATAAGATAAGGTGTAAGCCAAGCCCGATGGAGAGGCTCCACAATACACGCTTTAACCATGGTTTATCTTGGCAAATCACAATCACTAAGGGAACCATCAACCAAGACCATTGTTTGCTGATAATCACCCAACCACGCTGAGTATCAGGACTCCATAAGAGCCCCAACAGCATCAAGAGCATATATGCCCCAAAAAAAATAGTGAGCCAACGTGCTTGTTGCCAAAGTTGGATAGCACCATGCCACCAATGTTTGGATATTAGCCCCAGTAAAAGAGAAAAACCAAACAGAGCGTTCCCTGCGGCAATGGAGAAGGGCAACACAATCAAAGCGATACAAAATAAAACAGCAGTCGTTTTAATCATCATCAACACAGTACCATTATTTCAACGAAGTCGGTGGATGGTCATTCCACTTTTTCACGATTTCATCGGCCTTAGTATAACGATAAAACGTGCCTTCAAAGTTACCCAAAGCAATGATAAACCCTGCACGCCCATCTAAAAAACCAAGTTTCAACACATAATGTTTAAAGAAGTTCCATAAACCATGGGATAAGCCCTTGCCAATACCGCCTTGTTTGCCATTTCTTACCAGTTTTTCTGCACCCAATGACGAGTAACGCTGCATTTTATGGATGAGTTGTGACATATCCTTGTAGGGAATTTGAATAATATCTTCTTTTAAATAGGCTACTTTTCCATCAATGGTATACGTTTCATGGACTTCATCTTGGGCATTAAACGTCATCAGATGTTGACGAAATAATTGAGGTTGACGGTAATCAGGATACCAACCCGAGTGCATAATCCAGCGCCCTAAGAACCAATTCCGCCGTGGCACAAAATAAGCATCGGCTTGAGGATTCTGAACGGTTTTTAATATTTCTTGATGTGAATCTTCAGTACACCGTTCATCTGCATCCAAACTAAAAATCCATCCGTGCGAACAGGCAGCAATGGCATCATTACGTATTTGCCCAAAGGTTTGAAAGGGAATGTTGACCACAGTAGCACCCAATGCTTCAGCAATGCTTGCCGTGTCATCGGTACTAAATGAATCGGCTACAATAATTTCATCGGCCCACAAAACACTTCGCACGGCATCCGCAATTTTATCGGCTTCATTAAAAGTTAGGATATATACGGATACTTTGGCGTTCATGCTATGTCCTGTTGAATCATTTGATAGATGGGTGTGTGTTCTAAAGCAACATCTTGCCAACTTCGTTGATAACGAATCACAGCGTAATCCTGTTTTAACTGTGTATCTATCGCTTGCGACCATACAAAAGCATCGTCATGCAATGATAGCACCTTGCCAAAGTCCACATCAATATCATCGGCCGCACCACAAACATCTGAAACAACGACAGCAACACCTGCTGATAACGCCTCTGTAATGACCATACCATAAGGCTCTTTCAAGGCAGGGTGCAGCAAGACATCCAGTTGCGCATAAAATGTATCCGAATTGACTTGACCCAATAGCTGATAAGAAAACATCACACCTTGAAATAGCTGTTGAGCCTCTGCTACATCAAAACCTGCGACTAAAAAAGTTATATTTGGACGAATATCGACAATATTTTTCATGATTTCAATGGCATATTCCAAACCTTTACGCTTCCACTCTTTGCCAATAAATCCCACAACCCCAGCTTGTTCATCAATTTTTCTTTCAGGTCTTGCTTGGCAAGGGCTTACCCCTGGTGCAATGGGATTGCTCATCACCCCAGCAACTTCAGGATAATAATGCAGTAACTGCTGGCGAATATGTGATGAATTGGGAATCACTTGGCGAACTTGAAAACCACATAACTCACGCTTCTCCAACCACAGATTCATAGCAACCCGTAAGGATATACGCTTCCAAAAAGGAAGCTCCCAAACGGCTGCATAAGGTGGGCCATGAAAGGTGGTGATATGGTGGTCTTCTGTCCGCTCATGGCTATGAATGATGCGCCTAGCATTGGGCTTACACATAAGCCAAGCATGAACCCGCTGTGAAAAGCGGACATGTGCCAACCAACGCGGTTTAGGATATACTTCTCCTAGTTCATGAATCAGCACACCTTTGGGAGAGGATTCACACAGATTCACTTCGCATAATATTTCAACACGATGCCCCAGCATGACCAAGGCTTGTGTCAGTTCCCAAACATAACGCTCCATGCCACCAACAGGACCAAAACGTCGGCAGATATACAACAGATGCAAACACTCATCCATCAACGAGTTCCTCAATACCCTGAATTGCTCGTTGCCGTTTTTCGCTTAAACACTGTTGTAATATCACGTCATTTTCTTCAAGATGGTGACGTAAATTTTCCTCATGCCAAAGGTGCAACACAGGCGTTCCTCGTAAATTTTTACGCATCACACCCGCGTGAAATAATCGGGCAATCAAATCAGAATCCTCACGCCCCCAACCTTCAAAACTTTCATCATAACCATTCACCCGCAATAAATCTTCACGGTATAAAGCGATATGACAGCCATGGATACCTGATATTTTTTGGCTCAATGAAGAAGTATGTGTTGGTATCCATAAGGGCAAGCAGCGGTTTATTTTTTGATGCCAGCGAAGGGAAATGCTCATCCATGGATGGATGGATGGAAACTTTCCACCTTGTAATAGCGGTTGCGTCCATGATTGACTTAATAAAATACGGCTACCACTCATCAACACGCCTTTTTCAGCAAATTGCCGATGTGCTACCACCATCTCAGGCATGGGGATACAATCACCGTCCGTGAGAATCAGATAATCTTCTTTCAGTTGTTGAAAAACCAAGTTATGAACCCTTGCTTTACGAAAACCTGCATCCTCGTGCCAAATATGGGTGCATTTTATTTCACCATGTTGCTGGAAATTTTGAATCAAACATCGCGTTTCTTCCGATGAACCATCATCGGCAATATAAATATGCATGTTTTTATCTGTTTGTTGTTCATAAGCTTGTAAAACAAGATTTAAATAATCAGGGTTATTATACGTTGAAATAACCACTGCAATCGTATTTTTCATAAAAAAAACGATGCAATATCAACCATGCCGAACCATATATATCACCACAAACAACAATACACCTGCCAACATCGCCGCCGCATTTTTATGTTCACGATGTTGTTTCACCAATGCCCAAGAATAGGCTCCTTGAGAAGGGTAGTTCGTCCACTTGGGTAAAAACATCGGCACAACTTTCGCCCAATCACGGTATTCATCACCAAAAATACCAGAGACATGGGCCGCTTCTTTACGCATCGTGGGATGATAAATCACAGCATGTGCCATCATGCCTAACACCGCAGCCCAAGGGTTGTATGCCATCACGCAAAAACCAATAAAAATAACCGTATTGAATAAATAAAGGGGGTTGCGTGTAAAACGATAAGGACCTGCCGTTGCCAATTTAGCATTTTTATCAATATAACCTGATGACCATGTACGCCCCAGTTCTCCCAAAAGAACAATCAATGCGCCGATATATAAAGAGGCTATCGTTGGGTGTGCCAACACAAGCAAAAGAATAAAAACAGGTGCGGTGGCTAGTTTTCGATGGTCAAGACACCAGTTTTCAAGTTTAGAATAAGAAGTACTCACATAGGCTCCTGATATTGGGTTAAACGCCCAATGATATGACCAATTTTAATTTTGGCGACGAGTTTTAACGGAATGTGATGGGCATCATGAGTCACCCATATTTTCATTTTTCCAGGACTCGAAAAGATGCCCTCAGTTTTTAGCTGAGGTTCAATACTGATGCACTCAATGCGCTCACCCCAAGGTGCGCGAATCATTTTGGTTTTCTTACCAATATGAATCACCACATCATACACCTTTCGAGAGTCAAACACGGGAAGGTGAATCTCTTGACCCAAGCTTAACGCCATACTGCGCACCCTAAAAAAAGCATCCATCACATTCATATGTCCTTTTGGCACAGGGTAGACATCCGTTTTATCATGTTCTGTATAAAAAACTTTTTCATGCTGCCAATCAAAAACTGTCTTTTTATTGGCACGGTATGAACGCTCATGTTGTTGCAATTGAAAAAGCGTGCTTTGCGTCTGGTTGCCCAAACACACACCTTCTGAAAGAATGGTATCACGTACTTTTTTGAATAAATCCAAAAATTTATTGGTACGTGCATATACCTGAATTCTATAGCCACCTGTTTTTGACTCACCCACTACCATGGTAGCAGAACCCGCGTTGATAAACTCCCAGCCCACGCTAAACGTTAATTTTTCGCCGATAAAACCAAAACATGGCGGGGCAGCTTGCACGCCACCTGTACAACATAACATCAATGCCACCATCAAGAAAAATTTTATCATATTATACCTCCACCAAACAACATACATAAAAACATTCCTGTTTGAGGGAAAAACGGTGACTTTTAGGCATATTTAATTTAGTTTTGATATGAAAATGACGTTTTAAACTTTTTTCAAGTCCATCACAGGTATAGCAATACAAGCGTTTTTTCAACATCCATTGTGGAAACCATTGTGCCAAGTGGTAATGCAGACGTGCCAATGATTTCGGCCATGTTTCCACACTGATAAGAAAACTGCCTGTTGGCTTTAAAAGGCGTTCCACCTCATGCAACACCAATTCAGGGTTTTCCACATAACTCAGCAAGCGAAGCGCTAAAATCAAGTCATACTCCGCATCTTCTTGATGAATATTTTCTGCCATATCAGATATAAATTGACCTTTGGGCAAACTACCAGGGCAGGCTCTACGGTAATTATTCAATAAAGGATCCAAATACGTTTTTTTACCTTGTTCCAATACTTGTGCGACACACACTGCGCCACACCCCAATTCCAATATTTCACTGTGTTCATCCAAGTCACCTGCATATCGTAAAATCAGGTCATGGTAACGCTCACGTCGATGAACCAATATATTTGCAAAACAAGATTCTTTTTTTTGCATGCAACACCAAGCATCAATCTCATGCTTTTGTAGCATACTCCAACGCTGTTTACTAAAAGGCTTATGGTGTGCCATAGACCACCTTCGCAATCTTTTCTTCTTGCTCTAAAATATACCAACGGCGATGCAACCATAACCATAGTTCTGGGCGCGCATGAATGGTGGGGGCAAAAGCATCGCCAATGGTTTGCATCATATGGTATGTGTTTACCGCTTTATCATCACCTAACGCTGGCATAGCCACTTTTTTCAAATGCAGCTTAAAACGAAAGTCCGAACCCATTCGATCTAAGGTAATGGCAATGACAGGCGTGGGTTTTCGTTGAATATAAGAAGCTGGAAGGGCTGTGGTATTTGCCATATGTCCAAGAAAAGGAACTTGAATACCTGTACTCATATGTTGATCAATCATCACCCCAATCAATTGATTCTGTTTCAAAGCTTTGGGTAACCAGCGCAAGCCATCATGCCGTGATTGCAGCTCTCCACCAAAACGTGTGCGGCACTGCATCATATAGGCATCCACAGCCTGATTTTTCATAGGATGGTAAATGGTTGTTGAGGCATAGCCCAGCATAGAAAAAGCCAAAGCCTCTAACTCCCAATTACTATGATGCACTGCCACCACAAACACACCTTTTTTTTCTGCTAAAGCCCGCTTAAGTTTATCTTCGCCAACAATTTCAATACGCGACAATAAAAATTCTTTACTTCGCAAAAAGACGTGCGGCAGCTCAAAAGCTGTACGTGCTGCTTCTGCAAACGACGCTTTCGCGATATGGGTACGCCACGCTCTACTTTTTTCAGGATATACACGGGTTAAATTGGCCAATGCAATCAAACGCATCCGCTTCAATAGGTGAAAAAGCAATCGCCCCAAACCTGCCCCCAATGCACCCATCCAGCGCACAGGCAAGGCCTGTGCCACAAAAAATACAGTTTGAAGCAGCCAAAGCTGCACTTTTTTCATAGGTTGGAAGCGCTTCTATTCAGTCAATAGCTTGGCTTCATCCATCAACATCACAGGAATATCATCACGAATGGGGTAAACCAATTGGCAGGCATCACAGACCAATCCACTGTTATCATCATTGTAATGCACACTCTTTTTACATTTCGGGCAAGCAAGAATATCGAGTAAAGCTTGATCAATCATGATGTTCTCCATAGTTTAAAGTGGCGAAAGTCTAGCATATATACTCCAATCCACCATAAAATAAACTTTTTATTTGTCCCTTTTCTCGGCTATCTGCGTTGCAGAAGTCAGACCCTAGACCCTGCTATGCTCTAACTTCTACGCCTTGCTAGCCAATAAAATGAACGAACTAAAAAAATCACTTGATGGTAGGCTGGAGTATAGTCAAACCTAGACCAGTTTCTTTGCCTGAGAACATTCAGCACCAAACGCTACATAAGGCTCTGCATGGCTTGAATAAGCCTTTACTTCCGCAAATTTTGCACCTGCTTCACACTCAAGCCCGTGACATCAGCAATACCTTTATCATCAAGCAAGGAAAGTAGCGAATGTGCAATGGTCAGTTTTTCCTGATACCGCCCCAGCTCCAAGCCCTCTTCGCGCCCTTTCTCCAAACCCTCAGCCTTTGCCGAAGCAATTTTATTGGTAACATCTGCCAAAGATTGCATACGTACTTCATAAATATTGCGCTCTTCTTCATCAAACATGCGATCCACCGCGTTGATAGCTTTGATAATTTCTCGATCTGCCAGGAATTGTTTGGGGATTTTATCACGTTTAATTTCATGGGCGTGGGTGAAAAACATACTCCAGCGATCCAAAGCAGTGGCAATTTCATCATAATTCTTACGAAACTTGCGAAGCTCTACATAGTGCAACTCAAACATATCATGCAAGCAATCATCATCACCTGTGGCAACATTCATGATGCGATAACGGTTATGAAACTCCTCACGCTTTGGCACAACATTGAAATCAAGAATATTGATGCTGATGGTCTTTTTCAACTCACGAAACATCATGCCTTCACTCAGCTGGTCGGTAACAAGTTTTGACCAATAATACATATAGTGAATCAAAAATAGATTTACTTTTTTAGAGTAGGATATATATTGAAAATAGAGGTAATTTATATTATGGCTTATAGTTTAGATTTGAGAGATAGAGTTATTAATTCAGTTGAATCAGGGATGAAGAAAAAGAATGCATCGATTACCTTCAATGTGAGCATAAAGACGATCCAAAATTGGCTTCAATTAAAAAAAGAAACAGGCTCTATTTGCCCTCGTCCTTATACAGGTGGCGCAAGGCCAAAGATTAGCCAGGAAGTATTTGAATCTTATATTAATGAGAACCCCTCACAAACATTAAAAGAGATCGGAAAGCATTTTAATTTAACATATGGTTGGGCAGCTTATAATCTTCATAAATATGGTTATGTGAATAAAAAAAAAGCTTAAGATATAAAGAGCGAGATGAGCTTAAACGAAAAATCTACTTGAAAGAATTAGATCAATTTCCTGTTAGAAAATATGTTTATATTGATGAATCTGGTGTCGATCACAATATGATTAATGAAGACTGTTGGATCAAAGCTGGAACAGAATTAATTGGTGAACGAAGTGGTAAAGCTCGAGGTAGAACAAGCGTGATTGCAGCACTTCATCAAGATAATATTAATGCTCCAATGGCTTATCATGGCACCATGAATACAGAGCTCTTTTTATGCTGGATTAAGAAGCTTCTACTCCCCACGCTTTCAAAAGGACAAGTCGTCATTATGGACAATGCTTCCATTCATAAAAATATTAAAGTTAAAGAAATGATTGAGGATGCTGGATGCACATTGCTTTATCTTCCACCTTACTCTCCAGATTTTAACCCTATTGAAAATTATTGGGCTGTTATGAAAAAACAAATAAGAAAAGTGAGACATTTTTTCAATAATATCGATGAAACTATTGATAGTGTTTTGAAAACAAAAAATAACTACTTCTATTCTTGATTCACTATAGCACGTTTGTCAAAATCCAAATCCTGCCCAATCTGCATTTCTACATTGAACCAACGACCCTTGGCATCACAGGCTTTGATGTCCAAGATTGACATCTTATCTGCCAAATAATCAGCAACATTATAAGGGTTGCGAAGCTCCAGCTCAACAACCTGATCTGCCTCTGTCACAATCGCATTGATTAAGGCTATCATTGACATCCTCCCCGCCCTAAAGGACGAGGATTCCTTGCGCCGCTAGGCGACAAGAGGTTCTTGCTTCACAGTAGTTGCTATTGCATCCACTCCACAAGCTAACACGGCATGTCCTGCCGCAAGTATGTTCAATGATGCGTTAAAGTCTGCATTGGCTTGATAGCCACAAGCCTGACACTCGAATTTCGATTGAGATAGTCGATTGGCTTTATGGGTGTATTGGCACTGACTGCATCGTTGCGATGTATATGGGGCAGGCACATATTCAACCATACCACCTTTCCAGCGTTGTTTATACTCAAGCATGGATGCAAACATTGACCATCCCGCATCAAGGATGGACTTGTTTAAGCCTGACTTGGCTTTGACATTGACACCGTGTTTCTCACTATTTCCCTTCGCAGATTTTGACATGCGAGACACACCAAGCTTTTCCATGAATATCATCGCGTGGTTCTTGCTGATTTCAGTGGATGCTTTATGCAGCGCATCTTTGCGCATGTTGCTAATCTTTGAATGGATATTTTGAATCTTATCCTTTTGTTTATGCCAGTTGTTTGAGAATTTAACCCTTCGGGCTAACACCCTCTGCGCCTTGGCAAGGCGTTTCTCATGCTTTCTGCATGCCTTAGCACCAATGTATGTTTTACCATCACTGCAAGCAGCCATGATGCTTACACCACGGTCAATACCAACGGCTGATGAAGATGGGTGTATTGGTTCTGCAACTTCCAACTCACAGAGTATGGAAACATACCAGTGCTTGCCATTGCGTGAGACTGTAGCTGATTTGGCTTTGCCTATGAAATCACGCGACTTGCGAAACTTAACCCATCCAAGCTTGGGTAGCTTAATACGGTTGCCTTCCAGCTTAAACCCTTGCGGAAATACAAATGAATCTTTCACGCCCTTTTTCTTAAAGCGCGGTATTCGTTTGTTGGCTTGGTTTTTATCGAAACAATCACGCATTGCCCTATCAAACTGTTTTAAGGTTTGTTGTAGTGATTGGCTTGGTGCATCGTTTAACCATGACATCTCTTCGGATTGCTTCCAAAGCTTTGTCATGTTCCAGTTTAATTCATGAAACCA